>JAFAKI010000234.1 GCA_019235595.1 Mucilaginibacter sp.
GACCGATTATGTAAACCCGCTGATGGGCAGTCAATCCAGGTACGACCTTTCGAACGGTAATACCTACCCAGCTATTGCATTACCCTGGGGTATGAACTTCTGGACGCCTGAAACTGGTAAAATGGGTGATGGCTGGCAATATACTTATGATTCATACAAGATCAATGGTTTTAAACAAACCCACCAGCCTTCACCGTGGATGGGCGATTACGGTCAGTTTGCCATTATGCCTGAAACCGGTCATCTGAAAGTAACCCAAAATGGCCGTCAAAGCTGGTTTTCGCATAAAACCGAAATCTCAAAGCCATATTATTACAGTGTTTACCTCGCCGATCATGACGTGACCGCAGAGATTACCCCAACAGAACGCAGCGCACAGTTCCGCTTCACATTTCCAAAAAGTGACAGCTCATTTATCGTGATCGATGCTTTTGACAGGGGATCATATGTAAAAGTTATCCCGGGTGAAAACAAGATCATAGGTTATTCAACCCGTCACTCATGGGGGCCGCTGAAGAACTTTAAAAACTATTTCGTGATCTATGTAGATAAGCCGATCACATTAACCCGTTTGTTTAGTGATAGTACACAGGTTGATTCATCTGAAGTGCATTCCAAACATGCCAGTGCTGTAATTGGTTTCAAAACAAAAACTGGTGAGAAAGTGTACATGAGAGTCGCCTCATCATTTATCAGCATAGAACAAGCTGAACTGAACCTAAAACGCGAGATAGGTAACGACAGCTTTGATGCAACTGAGCAAAAGGCAAAAGACGTATGGAATAAAACTTTAGGCAGATTACAGGTTGAAGGTGGTACACCCGATCAGCAACGTACCTTCTACTCCTGTCTGTACCGCATGCTATTCTTTCCGAACAAACTGTATGAGATCAATGCAAAAAACGAGATCGTGCACTGGAGCCCATACAACGGCGAGGTGTTGCCCGGTCGCATGTTCGCCGGAACAGGCTTTTGGGATACCTTTCGTGCATTGTATCCATTCCTGAACCTGGTTTATCCCTCTATCAATAAAGAAATGCAGGAGGGACTGGTGAACGATTATAAAGAAGGCGGCTGGCTGCCCGAATGGTCGAGCCCGGGATATGCAGATGTAATGGTGGGGAACAACTCAGCATCTATCGTGTCAGAGGCTTACCTGAAAGGTTTGCGTGGGTATGATATCGAGACGTTGTATAAGGCGTTGATACATGGTGCCAACAATACTGGTCCGCGTGCTGCTGGCCGTCGCGGCGTAGAGTATTATAATCAACTCGGTTATGTACCTTATGATGTGAAGATCAACGAAAATGCAGCCCGTACGCTGGAATATGCTTATGACGATTTTGCGATATACAAACTGGGTAAAGCTTTGAATAAGCCAGAATCGGAAATTGGGATTTACAAAAAACGGAGTATGAACTACAAAAACCTGTTCGATCCGTCGACTGGTTTAATGCGAGGTAAAAATAAAGATGGCTCGTGGGAGACGCCATTTAATCCGTTTAAATGGGGCGATGCCTTTACCGAGGGTAACAGCTGGCATTATACCTGGGGCGTGTTTCATGATATCCAGGGGTTGGTCAACCTAATGGGCGGCAAAAAGCAATTTGTAGCCAAACTGGATTCAGTATTCACCCTGCCGCCTATTTTTGATGACAGCTATTACGGCGAAGTAATCCACGAAATACGCGAGATGCAGATAGCCGGAATGGGGCAGTATGCGCATGGGAACCAGCCCATTCAGCATATGATCTATTTATATAATTATGCCGGGGAGCCATGGAATGCGCAATATTGGGCGCGCGAAACCATGAACAAAATGTATAAAGCCACACCTGATGGCTATTGCGGCGACGAGGACAACGGACAAACATCTGCCTGGTATGTGTTCTCGGCATTAGGCTTTTACCCGGTTTGCCCGGCCGCCGGGCAATATGTATTGGGTGCGCCATTGTTCAATAAGATCACCCTGAACCTGGAGAATGGTAAAAGGGTGATCATCAACGCACCAAACAACAGCGCTGTCAATAAATATGTAAGCACCCTTACTTATAATGGTAAGCCCTATGATCTGAACTATTTCGATCATAAAACATTATTGCAGGGTGCCGTGCTGAACTATAACATGTCAGCCACACCAAACAAACAAAGAGGTGTTAAAGACAGTGATTTTCCATACTCGTTGTCGACTGAAAAATAATGAGCTTGTTAGATCCCCGGTATAGCTGGGGATTTTTATTTCCACAACGGTATAATAACCACTTTAAATGGTTTAAATGCCAGACGTAGGTTATTCTTAAAACAGGTGGCATACACCCTTGAAAATCGCGGACAAAATTTGAGATATACTTTGAAGTTGTTTTCAACGACGCGATTGGAGACCAGATAAGCAGGCCGATAGTAATTTATAGGGAGGATGATATGCGTTGAAATGGTCTTTTCATTTGGCCCGATCTCAGGGTGATCATTTTCATTTTCCCCTTCGTTAATTAAACCAGGATTATGACGGAAATGATTGAGCTTATCATTGCTTGCCAGTAAGGATTGGGCATTGGCGTTGGGCTTAAGGAGTAGGGTCAGGAAAGCTATCAGAAAAATTTGAAGGAGTAATCTTTTTGGGGCATATAAACGCATTCAGGATGACATTTATTTATGCCCAATTTTAGCGATATGCTATTAGTTGGTCTTGAAATTAAAGTTAATTTATGGTTATATGTTAATATGTAAATTTACAATTGGATAATATACAAGTGTTATCTTTCAAACTGGTCTTTTACAAATTCGATATATCTTTCAAGTTTATAGGCAAACCATTGTTGCCTCAGATCAGGATAATAGTGCAGAAGATCATTAAAGTGCTGAAAAGGTTTCTTGCGTGAAATTGCATCGATAAACTTGTTATGTGTTGGCACATGATCGATATTGTCAATAAAGCCTTCCATTATTTTGAATGCCTCGAAACTGCTCATTGGTTCTAACTCTAAATAGTCCATTCTATTTGCTTCGATTTTATCTGTTACATCGGCCCACTCGTCCTCTAATCCGGAGAATTCTAAATCCTTAGGATAGGTTTCCAATTCTCCGGTGGTTTTATGATAAAAGCATAGCACACCTGAATTCAGGTATTCGGCTATCATTTTTAATGTTTCCGGTTTTATTTCAATCGCCATAAGTTCTTATCGCTTAATAAACCTATCCCTCAAAATCTTATCCATAGCCTCAGTGTGAAAACCGGCGCTCATGGTAATTTTAGTATCTCCGATGTGCAACAGGTTACCTTCTATAGATTTGATCTTATCGGCATTTACAATGATGCTTTTGTGCACCTGTATAAATGTCTGCCTGGGTAGTTTTTCAAGAATACCTTTGATTGTAAGGTATACCACCAGTTTCCCCGAAACAGTGTAAAGGGTGATGTAATTCGCCATGGCTTCTATGTAGAGCAGCTCATCATAAATAACACGCTCGATCTTGTTATTATATTTTACATAGATGTAATCCGGATTGGCTTTATCCGGTAACTCTTTCCTTGAGTGAAGCACCTTCAAATCCAGGGCTTTCTGACAGGCTTTGATAAAGCGCTCTAACGAAAACGGCTTAACCAAATAATCCACCACCGCCATTTCGTAACCTTCCAAAGCGTACTGGCCGTAAGCGGTGGTCATGATGATCATAGGCAGATTGGTAGCGGATTTCAGGAAGTCCATGCCACTCATTTTGGGCATGTTCACATCCAGGAATATCAGGTCGATGTCGTTGGTTTTGAGCAAGGGAATTGCCTTCAGCGGATTTTCGGCTGTACCTGTCAGCGTCAAAAAACCCGTCTCCTCAATGTACTCTTGCAAGAGCTTGCGGGCCATTGGCTCATCATCAACAACTATGCAATTCAGGTTCATAGATCGTTCAAAGTTAAGCAAATGGTGTAGGTATTTTCCTGATCATTAATGGTTAAACTATGTCTGCCTGGATACAGCAGTTCCAGCCTGCGCTTTGCATTGGCAATGCCCAATCCTGACGCCCCCTGCGCATGGTCGATAAAGGAGTCTTTTGTATTGAACACGGAAAACTCCAGCAGGTTATCATGATGTTTGAGACAAATTTCTATTTTATTATCTCTGGATTCATTAAAGCCGACGTACTTAAAAGCATTTTCAATAAAAGTGATCAGGATAAGCGGCGGTACCAGCAAACTGCCGTTAGTTTCCGCAGCACAAAAGGACACCTGTATGCGTTCGTCGATCCGGCTTTTTTGTAGCGCGATATAGTTGCGGATATAGTTGATCTCGCGCTCCAATGCAATTTGTTCCACGTTGCATTCGTATAATTGGTAGCGCAGCATTTCCGAAAAAACCAGCAACATCTCCCTTGCAACTTTATTGGTTTTATCTATATGGGCATAGATAGAATTGATAGAGTTGAACAAAAAGTGGGGGTTGAACTGCGCCCGCAAAAAGTTTAGCTCGTTATCGGATTTTTCTTTTTCGATTTGTTCAATGTAACGATGAGACTTGATTTTCTCGATGATCAACTTAGCGGCAAGTATCAGCACCACCCAAAACAGGATGTTGACGAAGGAGTCAAAAAACACCTTCAACGAATTAAACTGGCTCGTGTCAGTTTTAAAAAGATAAGTATTGACAAAGTAGGAGACCGGAACACGCAACACCGCACCCGCAATAACACCGGCCAGGAAACATAGTCCGAAAGCCAGGTATTTCCTGTTATTCAACAGGCGCGGCACGGTATACAGCCAGTTAAAATAGTAGTTGCCGGCAATGAATAACAAGTAACAAAACTGTATGGTGATGGCATGGGTAAGCACCAGCGTGCCATTCCTGAAAATAAATATCCAGAACAAATAGGCAAACAGCCAAAACAGCAGATGATATGCTAATTTGTTGATCCTCAAAAACGCCGCGTATTCTTTCTCTAAAATATACATTAAATAGCTTTTATCCATTTATTTCAATGCCGAGCTGGTTTTCTTCCCCTCTTTTCCGTTTACGGAAGAGAGGGTCGACCAGCGCAGCGTCGTCGGGGTGAGTAAACTAGCCGCGATGCATTTACGCTAACACCGCTCTCATAGTCGACTCACCCGATCTACGCTGCGCTGGATCACCCTCTCTTTTGCAAGCAAAAAAGAGGGTTGTTGTTTAATTAATTACTTCCTCCATCGGGGAAAGCTTCACCTTTATGGCAGGTAGTGCAGGTAACTGTCATCGCATTGCTGCCAATGGCGGGGTGCTTTATCTTAAAGTACTTTTTGTTAATGCCCAATGTCATGCGCATCATGGCACGGGTTATTTCTTTTTCCGGCTTGGCATCGCTGGCAAAATCCAATCCGTGGCCATCTTTGGCATTTGCGTGGCAGAACCCGCAGCTTACCCCCAGGCCATCTTCAAAATCATCCGCCATGATCTCCTGTAGATCTTTTGAGCTAATATTTTTTGGCAGCACCTTCAGGTTGGTGTATTTCACATCTTCTTTAGGGCGCGCGGTTGCCGCTATGGCGCTGATCACCACGCAAGCCAGCAATCCCGGTATCATTAATATTTTACGCAGTTTCATATGGCGGTTTGTTTTTTTGCCAGCACATTTAGCGATACTTCCAGTTCGTTAGAAATGGTGCTGGTGCCACCCACGCCAAAGTCTTTCCGGTTTATTTTGAATGATCCTTTAAACTGGTAGTCGTCCGTTCCTGGTGTTGCCGTAAACGGAATGCTGATGTCTTTGGTCTTGCCTTTAATGGATAGTTTTCCGTAGGCTGTGAAAGAGTTTCCGGATGAGGTGATCTTTGATGATACAAAGTGAATTACCGGGAAGTTCTTAACATCAAAATAGGATGATCCCCTCAAATGTTCGTCGCGCAAGTTGTTATCTGTATTTACTGTGGCTGCATCGATGGTTACATCAAAGCTACCTGTTGCAATGTTTTGAGTATCGAATTTGATCGAGCCTTTAAACCCGGTAAACGAACCGGTTACATCAAAACCAAAATTGCCAATTTTAAATGTCAGTGTCGAGCCTTTATCAACGGGTGCATATTGTGCCTTTACGAAGCTCACGGCAAAAAGAGCTATAAGCAATAAAAAAATAGTTTTCTTCATGATATTGAGTGTTCTTAGAGAAATAAGAAATGAGGAACTGCCCCGAAGGGCAGCCCCGGCTACCAACCTTAATGACCGCCAGGTCGGTTGGTTTTTTAATTATCCAGCTTTATAAGCGGTGTGTCTGTAATAGCAAGCGTATGGTTGTGTTCCAGGTAGTTAACGCTGGTCAATCCAAGCAAGCCGCGCAATTTTTCAGCCGGAACTTTCATTGGTCCTGGAGATGGCGCTGACCCGGGAGCAGGCTGTGGGAATGCTGTTGAATTGGCCGTATGGAAAGTGATATTCCCTTCCACCTTTTGTATGGTTTGATGGATATGCCCATTTAACACGGATACTGAACCAAAGCGTCTTAACAATGCTAAAGCTGCTTCACTATCCTGCGTGCCCCAGCCCCATTGCGGATAGATGGCCCAAAGCGGGATGTGCGCAAAAACAACGATAGGAGTACTGTTTGAATATGCTTTCAGATCGTCGGCCAACCATTTTAACTGATCCGGTCCGAGGTATCCTAAGCCACCATCCACGTGATTGGTCACGTTCACCAGTCCAACAAAATGCACGCCGTTGGAGTCAAAACTATACCAGCCGTCGCCTTTTGTGCCTTTACCGTAACGCTCAAGATAGAGCTTGCCATTGTCGGTTACGTCGTGTTCGCCGGGTACATAAAATATTTTATCAGTCTTGACACTTTTTAATGATTGCTCCAAAGTATCAAACTCATCTGCCTGCGCCAGATGCGATAGGTCGCCGGTATGCAATACAAATGATGGTGCCGATGGCATAGCGTTGATTTTGGCAATTGTGGCTTGCAACGTGCCTACCACATCCGGGTTAGCTGCCTTATTAAAACCGATATGACTGTCGCTGATCTGTACAAAGCTAAAATCTGATTTTGGTATTACCAACCCGCTTTTAAGGCCCCCTGTAGCTCGGTCGATCATCTGGCTCATGCCGTACGATTTCAAAATACCGCCAGACATCATCCACAGCACGCCGGTACCCGCCCATGCCATGCATTCAAGAAAACCTCTGCGGTCGATGCCGTCGCCATTTAGATCGTGAGTATGTTCATGATCGTGATGAAAGTGATTCTTCATGTGTTTCGATTTAATTGATTAATGAATTACACTACGAAGTAATCGTGCGATCGTCAGTCTATATAAAAATTTACATGAAGCCGGGAGAATTCTTGATGAAACCGGATTTTGAGAATAATTCGTCAATCAATTAAACGATTGCCTGAACTCCAAAGGGGAAAAATTGGTTTTTGTCTTAAACAATTTGCTAAAGGATTGCGGGTGCTCAAAGCCCAGTTCATAAGCAATTTCACTTACAGATAAACGGGTGGTTGATAGCCTTTCCTTGGCTTTATCAATCAGTTTTTGATGGATATGTTGCTGGGTGTTTAGCCCGGTCAGCACCTTCAATAATCCGCTTAAATAGCTGGGCGAAATGTTTAATTCCTGAGCGATGTAAGTAACAGTCGGTAAGCCTTTTTGGGTGATCTCATCTCCTTCAAAATAAACATTCAGCAAATGTTCCAAACGATCGAGTATTTGGTGATTGGTTATTTTACGGGTGATGAATTGCCTCTGATAAAACCGCTCGGAATAAGTGAACAATAGCTCTAATTGAGCA
Organism: Mucilaginibacter sp.; assembly: GCA_019235595.1. GTDB lineage: Bacteria > Bacteroidota > Bacteroidia > Sphingobacteriales > Sphingobacteriaceae > Mucilaginibacter. The sequence continues at coordinate 7,749 of JAFAKI010000234.1, forward strand.
ATGATAATATCCTGGCTGAACTTGTCGATATTGGCGCGGTATTCCTGCTGAATGTTTTGCAGGATGGTAGAAATTATTGCTTCTTCTTTATCTGAAAGAAATAAAGCTTCATTTACCGCGTAATCAAAAAATTCGTAGTGTTTTATAGTTTTGGCCAATGGTGTGTTCCAAAGGAAATCGGGATGGATAAACAACATCCACCCCGATTGTTTCATTTCGGCATCCCTGTTGATGTCGATCCCAAATACCTGACCAGGTGCCATGAAAAACATAATACCCTCGTCAAAATCATAAGCCTGCTGGCCGTAGCGCATTTTGGCGCTAAAATTATGCTTGAGTGCTATACAATAGAAATCGTACATAAGGGTCATCGGCCCATAATCATGCACCGCGTGATTGAGTAAGCTTACGTCAATCACGCTGATCAGCGGGTGCTCTGGTTTCGGCAAATTTCTGAATTGATGAAATTCGCTTATGGTTTTAATGCGTTGTAGTTTGGGACCCGGCATGACACAATTTAATTATTTTGATGATAAACTACAGCAAATTCCTTGGCGAAATCTCTCATTTTCACTTTTCCTAATTCGGGCCTGTGGCGGTAAAAATCCTCATACAAAATGTGATTACGCCTGCCGGCATTCATTTCAACCAATCCTTCAGCAATGCTCTTGTTCATACCGATTGACAGCATGCCATTCAGTGTTTGCTCATCCGAAATAACAACCCATTTCAAATCGGGTTTACCGATAGCTTCGCCCAAAATAGATGCTACTTCGTTGCCGGTTAATTCCTCGCTCGCAATGTAAAGAACTCTGCGGCCTTCAAATGGTTTCACTATTTCTTTGGCGATAGTAGAGGCGATATCAAAGGGCGAAACCCACGGTTCTTTTTCGATGCCATAGTTGGCTGCAATAATACCTTGCGACTTGATAACCGGGATGAAAGAGAACAAATTATAATAAAAGCCTACCGGGCGCATGAAAATGATCGATACATCTGGTGGCAGCGAGTTGAAGATTTGCTCTGCTGCGTAATGAAATTTCAGGATGCCATTGCCTTTATCAGTATGAGCGCCAATACTGCTCAGGTGGACCACCCGTTTTACTCCGGATCGCTGTATTGCTTGTATATAGGCTTCGCACATCTCTCGTATCTCGGCCATGATGTCAAAATTCGGATCAAAGAAACCTGAAGCACCTGGAGGCTCCATACAATATACTGCATCTGCACCGGTAAAGGCCGATGTAAGGAAGTCGACATCTTTTATTGAACCGATTGCGGCTGTAGCGCCTAATGCTTCAATTTCTGCCTGTTTATCGGGCTTGCTGCTGATAACAACAACCTCATGCCCCTGCTGAACCAGCTCAGTGGCGAGCGGTTTGCTTATGTGTCCTAATGAACCTGTTAAAATGATCTTCATATCTTGTGTTTTGATACCACAAAGGTCTGCAACCATCAAAAAGAAGATTTAACCAAATCCACTGTTGTTGTAGCCAAAATGAGGGAGTATGGAATAAAGCGCCCGTATCAAAATAAATCAATAAAAAAGGGGCTGCACACCTCAAGCGTGCAACCCATCTATTTAAAACATTAAGACTAAATTATATCAGGTTGATCTGGACATCAACGTTACCACGAATAGCCTTTGAGTAAGGACAAGTCTGATGGGCAGCGTCAACCAATTGCTGAGCAATTTCACGATCAATGCCCGGTATGCTAATATTTAAACGAGCCTGCAGGTTGAATCCGTCGGCAGGGGATAAGGTCAGATCCACCTCTGCCTTGATTGTGGTATCGGCAGGAAGAGTAACCTTCATTTGTTTAGCCGCAATATCGAGCGCGCCTTCAAAACAAGCTGACCATCCTGCTGCAAATAATTGCTCAGGGTTGGTGCCCGGACGTGAAGTGCCCGGAGTTGAAAGTTTAATGTCTAACTGACCGTCGTCGCTTTTGGCGTTTCCGTTAACACGGCCGCCTGTGGTAGATACTTTGGCTGTGTACAGCACTTTTCTATCTGTTTCCATGATTTTTCTATTTATATGTTTTAATTGTGTTGATTAACGTAATGATTTGAATGCTGCGCGAAGCTCTTCAGTAAATAATTGTGGTTGTTCCCAGGCAGCAAAGTGCCCGCCTTTGTCCACCTCGTGGAAGTAGATCAGGTTTGAATAAGCGCGTTCTGTCCAGCTTTTGGGTGCCTGGTAGATCTCGCCGGGAAATACAGTTACCGCAACCGGAATGGTAATTTCCGATGTTCTTTGTTCTACAGCATTGAAGTTGTTGTTGTTATTTTCCCAGTAAAGCCTTGCACCGGAAGTACCGGTATTGGTAAGCCAGTAAAGGGTGATATCATCCAGCATATCGTCTTTAGTAAGCACTTTGCTGGCATCGCCTCCGCTGTGGGTCCAGTCATTAAACTTATCCAGGAAATAAGAGGCAAGCGCTACAGGCGAATCGGATAATCCATAACCTATGGTTTGAGGGCGGGTTACCATGATACCGGCATAGCCAGCGCCTTTGGTGTATAGGTTGCTGATTGAGTTATAGGCAGCTTTTTCCTTGTCAGATAACTCTGCCGGTGCAGGTGCGCCTGTGTTGATCAGCTTGGCTATCTCAGCAGGAACGGTTGCAGGCATATTGACGTGGATACCCAGTAAGCCGTCTGGTTTTTGACGGGCCTCTGCATCGGCAATTACCGAACCCCAATCGCCACCTTGTGAAACATAATGGGTATATCCCAAACGTTTCATTAATACATCCCATGCACGGGCAATACGATCAGGTCCCCAGCCGGTACCTTTTGGTATTTCAGAGAAACCATAACCTGGCATCGAAGGAATTACCACATCAAAAGAATCATCTGCTTTGCCTCCATAAGCTTCAGGATTGGTTAGCGGGCTGATGATCTTTATTTGTTCAAAAACTGAACCTGGCCAGCCGTGGGTAATGATCAATGGTAATGCATGTGGGTTTTTAGAACGGACATGGATAAAATGGATATCAAGCCCATCGATATTGGTTACAAACTGTGGCAAGGCGTTTAGTTTTGCTTCGGCTTTGCGCCAGTCATAAGTAGTACCCCAATATCTTACGAGGCTTTGGATCTGTTCCAATTGCACGCCTTGCGATCTATCGGTCACTGTTTCCTTATCGGGCCAGCGGGTGGCGGCTATACGGTTGTGAAGGTCGGTCAATACCGCTTCCTTAACATGAACATGAAAGGGCCTGATTGCTGTTGAAGCATTAGATTTGTTAGTTGAATTGCCCTGGGCAAAAACAGGAGCATTTAGTAATGTTAAAGCCCCTATAATCAATGTGCGGGCTATGTTAGTTTTCATTTTCTTTAATTTTTAATAGATTAATTGTTACTTCTTGATTTTAATATCTGCCCGGTCAGCTTGTCTTTAAAAACAATGCAATATTAAATAATATGACCGACCGGTCGGTCTTTTTTAAGTCATAAAATATTTATTATGATTTCATTGGGTAGTTTCTAAAGTTCAGTTGCTATTTGGATGCCGGAATTTAGGCCTTCATGATTTTGCTTGTTTCCTCGATCAATGATTCCATCAGCCTGGCAGCTTTAGTGTGTTTGAGTATTGGAGCGATTTGTCCTCCCCAAAATAGCACCATATCCCATTTCTGTTGTTCGAGGGCAGCTTTTCTCAATGGCGACATAAAGGCAGTTTGCAACGGGAATGGTAGGAATGAGTGTTCCTTCCCCACCAAATCTTTGGCAATTCTGCTGGTAATACCACGGCCCAATCTCCCGGTAAATGCTCGTGTGAGCGTAGTGTGTTTAGCCGCGTCAGAAAATAACATTTGCCTGTGCGCCGGTAAAGCGCCCGATTCATCAGTCGCAAAAAACGCAGTACCTACTTGCACAGCGTCTGCGCCCAATGTTAACGCTGCCGCTATACCCCGGCCATCTGCAATGCCGCCAGCTGCAACAATAGGTATTCTTACCCTTTCTTTAATCAGTTGCAGTAGTACAAAAGTTCCCACAGTTGATTGTTCAGCCGGGGCCAGAAACGATGGCCGGTGCCCGCCTGCTTCGAATCCTGACGCGATAACCATATCCACGCCGCTCGCCTCTACTGCTAAGGCTTCGTCCAACGTAGTAGCTGCCCCGACAGTTTGGATGCCCCGTTTATGAAGCTGCTCCATCACATCGTCTGAAAGCGTTCCGAACATAAAGCTGAATACCTTTGGACGGATATCCATGATCACCTGCAATTGATTCTCAAACCTCGATTTAAACGGCGCAGGTTTTTCTGGCAAAGGTATTCCGGCCTCTTCAAAATAAGGCTGGAATAACTGTTTGGCCTGCTCATACTGCGCATCGGTTATTTTTCCATCAGGAGCATCCGTATCCGAAACCCACAGGTTGATGTTATAAGGTTTGTTAGTAACCGCTTTGATCTGCTTGTCTATTTCATAAATGTCATCAGGGCTCATGGTATAAGCGCCATATCCGCCCAAACCCCCCATATTGGATACTGTTGCCGTCAACTCAACCGAGGATAGTCCCCCTCCAAATGGTCCCTGCAGGATAGGGTATTGTATGCCTAATAACTCCGCTGCTTTTGTATTGTACCACATGATTTTTCGAATTTATATTGAACTGTTTAAGCCTGTCAAAAAAACGACTTCGATCTTATCATTTACAATCTTCCCTTTCACGAATGCAAAGAAAGCTTTGGCATGAGGCAAGGTTTTATGTAATTGAAAGGCTTCATCGTTTTTATAGACCTCATAAACTACAATGCTTTGAGGCGAATCATTCCGGGTATACGGAGCGAATTTTTCGCTACCGGCTTCTTTGCTGGTTTCTGCTGCCAGCGTTGCTGTTGCTTCTTTAATTTCCTTTTCAAAACCCGGAAGGATAGTGAAATAAGCTACTAATGTTACTTTAGTTTCCATGACTAATATTTTTTAGGGTCTGAATATTAATTGGCTGTATCGCTGATCATTTTATTTACCAGCAACCATTGCCCATCTATTTTATGGAAGGATAGAAATTCGTGATAAACAAAATCATACATGGTCACTTTCACTTCGGCAATGGCGATGGAATTTACCACTTTCACAGAGATAATTTCTCCTTTAAATGGCTTGCCCGAGTCTTTCGGACTTTGACGATGAGCCACGCCATCCAGGTATTCGGCCAATGTTTTTTTGTAAGGCTGACCTTTTACATCACCGAATAATAAAGCTCCGGGATAAAATACATTTCCGAGTGTATTTACATCGCCTTCGTAAATGCTTTTAAAATAAGCATGTTCTAATTTTTCTGAGATTGCTAATGAATCTTCTTTTTGCAACGTTTCCATTTTAGTTAGATTTTGTGCCTTGACATCCCATAAGCAACAGGACAACAAAACGGTTAAAAACAAAGTTTTCATTTTAATTTAAGTTGTGGCCGGCGGCAATACCACCGTCAACATTGATGATGGCACCGGTAATAAAATTGCTTTTAGCAACGGTATAAACCATTTCGGCAATATCTTCTACTTCGCCTACACGATTCAGCAGATGTAAACCGGCTGTTTGGTCGGCGTTGTCACCGTGCATTGGTGTGCGGATGGTACCAGGGGCTACTGTATTCACCCTGATATTACTTTTGCCAAATTCGGCTGCCAGTTGTATAGTGAGCGCATTTATTGCTCCTTTTGATGCCATTTGTGCGGTAATAGGCACCCCGCCCAAGCCTTTATTTGTTAATGGTGTACCAATATTAATTATCACACCGTCATGTTGTTTCAGCATCTGAGGGATCACTGCCTGGCTGGTGAAAAATGTACCTTTGAAGTTAGTGTTTAAAAACCGGTCAAGGTAAGCTTCGTCCACTTCCAGGAATGGCTTGGTTTCAAAAATACCGGCATTATTTACCAACACATCTGCCGAACCAAATTTTTCAACTGCGATGGCTACCAGTTTTTCACCGGTGCTCTTATCGCTCACGCTCCCGGCAACCATAGCCAGGTTTTCACCTGCGCCAAGTTCGTTATATACTTGTTCCAACTTTTTAGATGTACTGGAATTGATTACCACATTATCACCCTTTTCTAAAAAATAACGGGCTACTTCTTTACCTATGCCGGATGATGCTCCGGTTACTATTACTGTTTGCTTCTTCATTTGTTTTACTTTTTATTTGCTGTTATTCCCTGTTCTCTTAAAACCGACACCTGTTCGCCTGCGTAGCCCCAATCATCCAGTTCCACTTCCTGTATAACCACGTGGGTTAAATGAGGGTCTTTATTCAATATATCGACGATAACGTCTGTTACTCCCTTAATGAGTTTTTGCTTTTGTTCGCGGGTTACCCCTTCGCGGGTAACTTCTATTTTCACGTATGGCATGACTTTAGTTTTTATGCTAAAGCTGCTTAGGCAGCTTTAGCGGTGATACTTACATTTAAATCGAAATTGTTGTAGATAAGGGTGTCGCCAAGGTCTTTGAAGAAATTACCTGAACGGAATTTCATATCATACAAAGTACGGTCGACAACCACTTTGCCGGATGCGCTAACGGTACCGTTGCCTTTGTTCACTGCTGCGGTGAATGCTACCGGGTGGGTAATGCCTTTGATGGTCAGGTTGCCATTGATGCGATAAGTGTTTTCGTCAGATGCTTCGGCTGAAGTGATGACAAATTTTGCTTCAGGGTATTGTTCTGATGCGAAGAAATCAGCTGATGCCAAGTGACCGGCAAACTGTGCGTTGGTAGCGGGATCGGTTACATCCAGGATAACGATAGATGTAGTATCGATGGTGAATTCACCGCCGGCTAACTGACCATCATTCAAGGTAAGTGTGCCTTCTTTAATTGAAATGGTGCCATTGTGAGCGCCTGTTACTTTTCTGCCTACCCAATCGATATTGCTCTGAGCAGATTCGATTGCAAATTTTTGTGTTTCCATTGATCTTTTTGTTTTGATTAACAACACAAAGATGGGGAGGAATCACCGGCCAACTGTGTGACCTACATCACATTCAAAAAAGCGAGGTTCTTTTGTGATCTACATCACAATTTCAGGAGTTATACAGGCGGCTGAGCGTTTCGCGAGAAACACCCAGGTAAGCAGCAATTAGTTGTTTTGGCACAATATTATATAAAGCAGGATATAAAGCCATCAACTCTTCATAACGATGACGGGCGTCATTATTCATTAATGAGAGTAATCTCTTTTGGGAGGCAATGTAACCTTTGTTGGTGCGCCAGCGAAAAAAATGCTCTACCGCATGAATTTCGCTGCATAGTTTTTCACGGTCGGCGCTGCTGAGGCAAAGCACTTGCGAATCGGTAATGCAATCTACATTTATAGTCGCTTTTGTCCCATTATAAAGAGCATTATAATCCGAGGCCCACCACGTAGGCATGGCGAACTGGAGGATAAACATTTTAACCTCATCATTGATGTAAAACGATTTCAAACAACCCTCCAGCACAAAGTATTCGCAATCTACTTTATCGCCTTCGCCGATAATAGTCTGGCCTTTTTTATACGATTGTGGTTTAAAATGCGAAAACACATAATCAAACTGCTCACCTGTTAACGAAACAATTTTTGCAATATGCTCTTTCAGAATCCGTTTGGCATCCATGGTGATAAAGGTAGTATTATTAAAAGATTTAAAATGTTTTCCGCAGTTGTTCGTCTAAATACTTAACAGAACATTTATGGAAACAAATGCAATAATTGAAGATCAGGCCCCGGCGTCACTAGCATGGGATTACACCGCCCGGCTCGCCCTTCTTTTTGTTGACATCTGTGATTTTATCGGAGTACCGGTTAATATTCCACGGGGCTTGCTGAACAAAAACGAAGAAACGTTAATATTGGGTGATTAGATCCCTTTTTTGTTAGTAGCAGTGGCAGTTGCGGTTGCGAAGCTGTCAGTCATCTTAAATCCATTAAATCCTGATAATCGTGTTCAGACAAAAAAAGTCTTCAGACTTTCGACTGAAGACTTTTGACTTAATACAATTTTACTCACCTATTACTTCGAGCCCCCACCCTGGCCGCCTTGCTGCTGGTTCTGATCACCTTGTTTCAAGTCGTCGTTGTTGATGCCTTTGTTTTTAGGCGGATTGAACGACATTTTTCCAAAACTATAGCTAAATGTAATACCAAACGAGCGGAAAGGTATTACGTTAGAACTTGTTTGGGTCAAGCCCGGACTGTTGATGCTGCTGTTAAAATGCTTATCGTTGGCAAAAGGCTGTATCACATTAAGCCCAATCGACATTTTCTTTTGCATCAGCTGCTTGCGTACACCGATACCATACATCGCGAATGCGGGGTTGGTGCCTTGTATAGTGCGGCGTGCCGAACCTCCAAAACCGAATGCTTCGGCCAGGAAGTTATTAGGCAAAGTGAACGAACCACGCAGGAAACCATTATACATCAGATAAGTGCCGTTTTGGGTCTTGTCGGTAATGAAAGTGCCTGATGGGTCGGGTTTATAAGTATAGAGGTTGATGTTGCCTGTGATAGTAAATATTTTGAACGGTGTAACGCTGCCAAAGAAAGTACCGCCGATAGAGTTGTTGTTGCCAATATTCTGGTAACGGGTTAGCGTACCGCCTTCGGTTGTATCAACGCCATTTCTGCTCACGATTACAGAAATAGGCGCGGCGATCCCTTCAATCAGGTTGTGGGTATGCTTGTAGTACGCGCCGATGGTGATTGACGAAGACCCGAAGAAAGCGTTGTAATCCAGTTCATATGTGTTGGACGTCTCAGCACTCAATGTCGGGTTGCCCACCGTTTGGCTTTGCGGAGCACTGCTGTTGGTAAACGGGTTCAGAAACTGCAGGCTCGGGCGTGAAATACGTTTTGAATAAACCAATTTCAGCGTATTATTGCCTCCCAATCCTTTTTGCAGCGTTAAGCTCGGGATAAAAGTATTATAGTTCTGGCTGAATGGCTGCAGGTCTTGCGACGCATTTACCGGGTCACCGTGGATGTTGGTATTCTCGTCCCTTATGCCCGCCAGGATTGACCATTTTTGAGGCAGTGTAAAGGTGAATACGGTATAACCGGCATAAACATCCTGGTTGTATTTATACACGTTCGACAGCAGCGGATTGAAATCGCGGTTAGGATCAAAGTCATAATAATCAGAAACGCTGTTGATGCGCCGGATGATGCTTTTAGCACCCGCCTCTACCTTAAATACTTTGCTGACAGGAAGC
>JAFAKI010000251.1 GCA_019235595.1 Mucilaginibacter sp.
CCTGTTCTTTGCGGAGCTCAGGCGAGTCATGAAGACCACGCATTTGTTGACCCAGTTTCTTCAATTCCGCTTCGCGTTCTTTTTCCGCAGGTGAGATATGCGATTTCATCTCTTCCTGGTATTTTTTGTAGTTTTCGCTTTGCTCAAGCTCACCATCCTTGGAATAGTTGCGCTCATGCGGAATGCCATATTTCTTTTCGAGTTCGGCATTGAGTCTTTTAAATTCGGGGGTGCTGTAATATTTACCCACTTCGCCACCCAGTTCGCCCATCCGGCCGCCTAACTTAGCTGTTTCGCTATTATCGCCCCATGTTTTGCTAAAGTTGGATGACATTGCCTCTAATTTCTGCTGCAACTCTTTTAATTCCGGCTTATTATAAAAATCACCCATCTCTTTGCCCTTTTCAGCCATTTCTTCAGTCAGTTTTTTAAATTCAGCGCTATTGTAGTATTTGCTGAGTTCTTCGCCGTATTTGCCAACCTCGGCCGAAAGTTTTTCAAGCTCTTTGTCATTATAGCTATCATCAGTATAATAGCCATCATCATGTTTGGCTCTTAACGTTGATTTTTTGGTGGTAGATAATTTGTGATGAGCAGTGCCGGTCTTCTTTTTAGCTGTATCGGCAAACAGGTCGCTGATGATGGCTGGTTTTATCTTGTTAAATGATATTTTGCCGTTCGCAATGGTTGGGTTTAACCATGCAAGGCCCGTGATGCTCGCTACGAGCAACGAAAAGGCGAGTAATATATGGCGTGCATTGCCAATTGGTTTCTTCGTTTTCATAATACGTTCAATTCTGTTTAATAAATGGTACTTTTTGCCCGTAGCTGCCAGTGCTAATTGCCATTCCTGCTGACGGGTCTGTTCTAATTTCAATAGTGCATGCGCATACACTAAAGGTTTGTTAGAGGCCTCTATTACAATATCATCGCAGCTGTTTTCCCGTTCGTGGTTGATGATGCGATTGATCAATTGTGCAAATGGATTGAAGAACAACAATACCGACATGACCTGTTGAGCCAGGTTTACTAGGTAATCGTTGCGTTTGATGTGTGCCAGCTCGTGCAGGATGATAATCTCGATCTCCTCGGCCGACAGATAGGTAGATAAGGTAAAAGGAAGTAGAATAACCGGTTTAAAGTAGCCCACCATGCAAGGGGCGTCAACCATGCGGCTTAGCCCGAAACGTACTTTATCGGTGATGTCGAGCATTTTTACAAACTGGTCCACTTTCAGTTGCAGTTGTACATCAATGCTCATGGTTTGCCTGATCCTGTTGATCTTTTTTCGTGACCATGCCAGCTGACCCGTATTAAACAGCAACCCGATCATATAAACTATCGTGACATAAGGCATCAGCCATTCAATGGCGTAGTTATACCGGGTAGTCAAAGTGACATCATGCCCAAAATGCAAAGGCATTCCAAAAACAGCAGGTAAAATGTCTTTATTGTTTGCGTTGATCACTACCCAGGTGTGGTTGTTGATCTCTGTAGAAAAGGTATAAATGAACCATACGGTGATAAAGGCAAGGCCCGTCATCGCTGCATTATGTTTTGTAGCCGCCGACAATTGCGGGAACATCAATATAATAAGGCGCAACCCAAGGTAAATAAACAGCCCCTGCCACAAGGAGTGGATAACGGCAACGCCCACAACCTGACTGATATTATACAATATGGTTTCCATAATGTTAAACTCTAATTACTAATTTCTAAATACTAATCACCGGTTAACTGATTAACTAATCACTGATCTCTAATCTCTAATCTCTATTCCCAAATTGATCCAAATATTTCTTAATCGCATCTATCTCATCCTTCGACGCTTTGTGATGGCCTAAAGCCTGGATCACCAGGTCAGAAGTCGAGCCTTCAAAAACTGTTGACAGGATTTTATCCAGCGCGCTGCTCTGCGCTTTTTCCTGCGAATATGCTGCACGGTACACATGTGTTTTTGATGAGGTGTCGCGAGCTACTAATCCTTTTTCATCCATAATCTGCATCAACTTCAGGGTAGTGGTGTAACCGGATGCTTTCGTCTTGGCCAATTCTTCGTGCACGTCCCTTACGGTTGCCTGTCCCATTTTCCACAATACCTGCAATATCTCTAACTCGCTTTCTGTTGGTCTGATTTCCATGTTCTTAATCTATATACGAATTTCTTCGTACAAATATCTACGACAAATTTCGTAAATGCAAATAATTTTTGAACTTTTTTATTTTTCTCACTTACGAACTAATAAAAAGACGCTCGAGAATCGGTTTCGTTACAGAGAAGTTAGAGATTAGTTAATCAGTTAATCAGAGATTAGTTAACCAGTTACCAGCTAATCGGAAATTGGGATTTTCGAATTTAGTATTTAGGAATTAGAATTTAGAGTTTTTTCAGTTGCTCGTCTTAATCGTCAGATACTTGTTCCCATTAGCCGGGTCGGCTTGGGAGAGTATATTAACCGCATCGCTCTTCTCACGGTTGTCACCTTTAGTAAATATGGAGATTAGTTCAGAATTTTTTGCTGTGAAGAATAGTAGCGGCAGCATGGAACCAAGTCGGGTACGGTCAACTTGTTGTAGTGCAGGTAGTGCATCCGCAATAGCTTTACGGCCTTTGGCGGCATTGTCGGCCATTTGGTCTAATCCATTGCGGTGATAATCATATGCAAACTCGCGAAGGTTGGTATAGGCTTTACTATTCAGGTTTTCGGATAACCAGTAGCGGTTCACATTGCCGTCAAAGGCCTTCCATCCTTTGCTTGATCCGGCCTGGGCATTGGTTACTACCGTTTGCGCTGCCAAAAAATAAGGCGTTCCACCTAAGCGCGAAAAAGTGTCATAATCCATCCCGACGATGACATAGGCATAAAATGCCATTACCGATGTCAGGTTACTTGAATAACTCTGATCGGTATAATCTATCGTCTGGCCCTCGGTATAAATAAAATCGAAGTCTTTGTCGTTAATGTTTAATATCGGCGAATTATAACTGGTATTGTAAACAGGGCGGGTGGATTGGATCTGTAGCTCGCCTGTAAAATTGCTGTTGCCATCCCAGCTGATAATGTTTAGCACAAAATTACACTCGATCCTTTCATTGGGAAGAATATTATCAGGTGTCCATTTTCGGCCATTCAAAAAATCCTTCATTGCCGTCTCCAGCGACTGAAAAATATGTGTATTAGTGGTTTGTATCTTTCCGCTGATCACTTTTACGCGCGCGTTCAAATCCTGCGCCTGCGCTGTAAAAGCGAAACACATTAGTAAAATATAAACGCCTAGTTTCTTCATGCTTTTATCAATTCCGCTACCTTTTTGCAAATATCTTTGGCTACTTCGTTTTTATTCTTCAACTGAAAAGTTGTTTTTTGCAGATGATGATCGATAATGGTTATTTTATTGGTGTCGGTTTTAAAACCGGCGCCTTCATCATTAAGCGAATTTAATACAATAAAATCAAGATTTTTCCTTTGTAGCTTGTCAATCGCATTTTTCTCTTCGTCGTTGGTCTCCAAAGCAAAACCGACCAATATTTGCCCTTTGTGCTTCTGCTCGCCTAAAGTTTTTAAAATGTCGGTCGTTTTTTTCAGTTCGATGTTCAGGTCTTTATCTTGCTTCTTGATTTTTTGGGGCGATACGTTCACTGGGGTAAAATCAGCCACCGCCGCCGACATAATGCAGGCTTTGACGTCCTTATAATATTGCAGACAAGCTTCCAACATATCTGCCGCCGATGTGATATCTACACGTTTAATGCCGCTTTGTTGACTTGTTTGCGCTGTTGGCCCCGTTATCAAAATAACCTCAGCACCCATAGCCGCAAATTGATCAGCAATAGCAAAACCCATCTTACCTGATGAATGATTGCCGATAAAACGCACGGGATCAATCGCCTCATATGTAGGGCCGGCAGTCACCAATATTTTTTGATTAACTAACGGGAGCATTTTTTTTATTTCGGCAGTTAGAAAGCTGACAATAGCCTCCGGCTCAGCCATGCGCCCTTCGCCATACAAGCCACTGGCCAGCTCGCCATTTCCCGGCGGAATCATAATATTGCTATAGCTTTGCAATTGCCGAATATTTTGCTGTGTAGCCGGGTGCTTCCACATATCCAGGTCCATAGCCGGCGCAAAATAAACCGGGCATTTGGCAGATAAATAAACGGCGGTAAGCAGATTATCACTTTGCCCGTTGGCCATTTTTGCAAGCGTGTTCGCACTTACAGGAGCAATTAGCATAAAATCCGCCCATAATCCGAGTTCCACATGATTATTCCACTCGCCGGTTTCGGTATTGGAATATTCGACCAGTACAGTTTTCTTTGAAAGGGTAGAAAGGGTTAGCGGGGTGATAAATCCTGTTGCGTCCGGTGTCATTACTACCTGTACTTCTGCACCGGCTTTAACCAGCAAGCGCACAAGCGAAGCAGCTTTATAAGCCGCTATACTGCCGCAAACACCCAGGACGATTTTTTTATTCTGAAGCATAAAGCCAGATTCGGGTATACTTAAAAAAGTAAAAATAACAAAAAACTCCCCATTGGGGAGTTTTTATATCTAAAGCGTTGGGGCTTATTATTGTTCTTTTGCAGGATTGCGGTAGTATACCTTATCTTCCAAAAACTCCTGAATTGCTACCAATGATGGTTTTGGCAATTTTTCGTAGTGTTTAGAGATTTCGATCTGCTCGCGGTTTTCGAAAATTTCTTCCAGGTTATCATTTGACGAAGCAAATTCAGAAAGCTTTTGATGCAATTCTTCCTTTACATTGTTTGAGATCTGGTTTGCTCTTTTAGCCATAATTACGATCGATTCGTAAATATTATCTGTCTTAACATCCAGATCGCGCAAATCACGTGTTATAGTGCTGCTTGCTACGGTTGGTTTATTTGCAGTATTGTTCATATCAATTCTTAGTTTGGTATTTTCTTACTTAAATCCACTTTTTCTGAAGGCGGCTGACCGGTCACAGTATCTTTTTTCTGAAACCTGCGCATATATTTTATATCATTAGCTTCTTCTTCCAATTGTCTTTTGGCATTTGCAACGCCCGAATCGCTGTCCTTTTTATAGGATTGAGCATCTTTCAGGTACTTGCTGGTTGGGTACTTTTCGGCAAATTGCTGTTCGTAGGCAATAACCTGGTTAAAGCGGTCAACCTGCGTATAGATACGGCTATGCGTTGCATATTGGTATTGTGCTTTAATGGTCAGAAAATCTATTTCTTCAGCATATTTGGTATCCGGGTAATCGCGCAAGGTATTACCAAATGCAATTACTGCAGAATTATAGTCACCAATAGTTAAATATAACTTAGCGTTCTCAAATGATTTTTTTTCCAGTTTATCACGCAGGTTCTGTATCAGTTTTCCTGCTTCAGCAACACGCTCACTTTTGGGATACAGGTTGATGAACAACTGTAAAGACTCGATAGCTTTAGTAGTGTTCTCCTGGTCCAGCGAGAAGATCGGTGAATCTAAATAATAGCAATACGCCTCCATAAACTTACACTCTTCCGCTCTTGTACTTTGCGGGTAAGTGTCAGAAAAAGTTTTGAAGTGATACCTGGCCGAAGTATAATCTTTCAGGTTATAGTTAGCGTAGGCATAGTAGTAATAAAGGTCTTCGGCTTGCGCCTGTCCGCGGTAACGCTGAACGAGCGTCTCGAATAGCTCCAATGCCTTACTGTATTTCTTTTTATTGTAAAGGGCCAACGCAGCCTGGTATTTTTTAGCATTGTCGTTGCTCGCTTTTAGCTTTTCAAATTTGCTTTTACAGCTCACAGATGCTAAAACAAACAATATCAGAAGGATGGATAATGTAGCGCGTTGTTTTTTAAACATTTTGCAAAGATACGGTAATATTATAAATCAGTCAATTATTTATTTATCAGCGAATATAGATGGCACGGATTCACTTAAATGCATAACGTCAGTTTATTTAACATCTTTTAACGATTGACGGAAATATTTAAATTCATTGTAACATCTGCTCAAAATGGATACTTATTAGGTGATTAAACATTGCACGTGAACTCAAAAGAAACCGAATTCCTGAAACAGATAAACGATAACAAGGGTATCCTGTTCAAGATATGCAAGATCTATCAGGACGATACGGAGGATCGCAACGACCTGCTGCAGGAGATGACCCTGCAATTATGGCTGGCTTTCGATTCGTTTAGGGGCGAAAGTAAGTTTAGTTCATGGATGTATCGGATCGCTTTGAATACCGCGATTGCATTTTTTAAAAAACAAAAGCGCCGGCCGGATGATCAGAACCTTCCTTATGATTTTGACAAAGCTGAGGAAATATCCCGAGCAGGCGAGGAAGAGGAGAAGCTGGCGATGTTTTATAAAGCCGTTCAGCAGCTAAATAAGGTGGAGAAGGCGCTTATATATTTATATATGGAGAATCAGTCGCATGAGGAGATTGCTACTCATCTCGGAATAACGCCGGTGAATGCAAGGGTGCGGCTAAGCAGAATAAAAGATAAATTAAAAGAGATCACTAAAAAAATGAATTATGAATATAGATGAATTAAAGGATGCCTGGAACAAGGATGATTCGGGCGATATGCGTTTACACCTTGATACAGCCAGCTTAAATAAAACCACTTCGGTACTGGGCCGGCTCAGGAAAAATATGAAAGCAGAACTTATTTCTCTGTTGATGTCCTATGTTATGATATTCGCAGTTTTGTTCTGGAATGTACGTTCGCCGCTATTCTTTAATATTACGGTGGTGCTACTATTTAGTTCGTTGGTCATAACCGTCTTTTATTTTTTCAGATTTTATGTCTTTTATAAATCCATTGGGCGATATGACCTGAGCATTGCCAATAGTATCAGAAAGATCACCTACGAGCTTGAGCTGAATACAGAGATATATAAAACATACAGCTTTTCTGCGATACCTTTGTCCGTCCTGACCGCTCTTGCCTTGATAGCAAGCAAAATAAGGTTTGATCATTTGAACAACGCCATCTTTACCAATAGCAGCCTGCTTCCTTTTGGTGTGATGCTATATATACTCGCCACAATACTGCTATCGTTTATTATTACTTATGTGTGCATCAACTTCCATGTGCGTACGAGTTATGGTAAATACCTGACCGATTTGAAGCAGGTAACAAACGACCTTGGCGAACTATCCTGATCGGCAGAATAATAATTTGAAATTTTTCAGGCTGATTTGCAAAGTGTTATCAATACACCTGTATTTTTTCTTTGGCAAGTGTTTGCACAATTGAAAACTCTGCTTACCTTTGCAGCCCGCAAATGAGGAAGCGGGTTGTTCTCTGAAGGTTGAAAAAAGCGAAAAATAAAAAATAAAAAATATTTTTTGCGAATAAGAAAAAGGTTTCTACCTTTGCAGTCCCAAAACAAACGGGGCTCTTCAACAGAGAAAAAACCAGGAGCGATTCCTGGTTAACAAAACTGAAAAATTGATCGTTTAAACGCGATAAATTATAATCCGAACCGCGAGGCAAGGAGATCAAGTTCTTTAGAAGGTTAGATAATTATGAGATGCAGCGGATTAAGAAGCTTCGGCTTTCTTAATCAGAATTCTTAAAACAGGTAAGATAGAATCGGGGTAGTACTGTATAAAGATACAAACAGTGATTAGAGACCAGCGATTAGAGATCAGGCTACTGATCACAGATCACCGGTTAACCAATCACTAAATACAGATTATAAGATTCTATTGAGTAAATAGGGTCAGAAGAATCAAACAAAACATTATACAATGGAGAGTTTGATCCTGGCTCAGGATGAACGCTAGCGGCAGGCCTAATACATGCAAGTCGGACGGGATTGAGGAGCTTGCTCTTCATGAGAGTGGCGCACGGGTGCGTAACACGTATGTAACCTACC
>JAFAKI010000274.1 GCA_019235595.1 Mucilaginibacter sp.
AAATGCGCGAGCTGATTCTTTTATATCTTGTTCGGTATAGTTACCGCGACCAATGGTGAATAGCTCCATCAGTTCCCGTGCAAAGTTCTCATTCGGATGTCCCTTGTGATTCTGCTGGTTGTTCAGGAACTGCAGCATAGCGGGCGATTTGGATACCTCCAACAACATATCGCGGAAATTGCCCAAAGCATGGGTGCGCTGAATATTATTGAGTTGCTGGGCATAATAGGAATTGTTGCTGCGACAAGCGAAATGATTATGCCAAAACAAGGTCATCTTTTCGCGCAACTGGGCATTGGTGCTACTCATCCTATTTATCCAGGCCAAATTCAGGTCTTTCTCCTGCTGTCGTTGTTGCTCAATGGCCATTTTTTTTGCAGCCATATCACCGGCCAGCATCTTGGTATAATCAACATTCGCCTGAATTACGGTTAGTAGTTCATCAATCTCCGAAGCCTTGAATAACTCTCTTACTTCTTTTTTTACCGATCGGTGTTCTGCGGATTTTTTGTCCGAAAAACTAAGGCCGAAGCCGGCCCGGGCATACAAGTGTTTGGTTAGCTTAAGGTTGTCCATATGCATTGGTAAGACTGATGTCTTGACGAAGGGTTTAAAAGCTTTATGTTAAATAAACATTATTTCGTTGCACATATAATTATTATATTAGAGCGGCCAAACCCTATTGTAATTTGAATAAACTATTTACCCTCCTGTTATTACTGTGCCAGGTTTCTGTTGCGGGGGCACAAGTGCGTGGCTTTGGAAACATCGATACTGCTGATCTTAAACTAACTTCCTGTGAATTTGAAAAGGACGCCAACGCCATGGTGCTATTTGATAGAGCTAAGGTGAATTTCAGTTTGTCGGGTACCCTGGTTATGGAGCGGCACAAAAGAATTAAAATTTTTAATGATAAAGGCAAAGAACAGGGAAATATCAAGATAGAGTATGATAATGTTTATGGGGTCGAGCATATCTACAATGTCGAAGCTCAAACTATTAATCTCGAGAACAATAAGATCGTAATAACCAAAATAGATCCAAAGCTTTTTTACTTTCAGCACACAGACAATAGGAGAGATGAACTTGTTTTTTCATTTCCCAATGTGAAAGCGGGCTCTGTGATCGAGTTCAGGTATGGGTTTGTACGAAATATATCACTCAATTTTCCGGCGTGGTACTTTCAAAGCGAAATACCGTCACGCTACAGCGAATTTGATGCCTATTTTGATCCCAAACTGAAGTTTAGTGCTGCTACAAAAACTAGCAAGCCGTTTGCAAGGGATACTGCAGTTCCATTTGGCCATATTTGGGTTGTAAAGGACATATCATCGGCAAAAGAAGAATCATTTATGCGGGCAAAAGGAGATGCGCTAGAAAGTGTTGCTTTGTCATTAAATGAAGTGGAGGGCTTTAACGGCAAAACAGTTCATCTTTACGACACATGGGAGGCGACCGGACGAAAGCTGGCGAACGAAAAAGATTATTCGAAGATGTTCGACCAGCATCTGGGCGACGAGGATGATTTGATAAAACAGGCTGCTATATTAAAAACGGACGATGAAAAAATCGCTTTTTTGTATAATAAGGTCAAAACAACCATGAGTTGGAATGGCTACGAGCATTGGGCGTCAAAAGATGGCATAAAAAGCGCATGGAAAAAGAAGTCAGGTAATTCAGCCGAAATTAACGCGATACTATATCATTTGCTAAAAAAATCAGGAGTGAAGGCTTACCCAATGATTGTCAGCACCAGGGATAATGGTTTACTGCAGCCCGATTTTGTCGACATATTTCAGATAAATAACCTGGTAACCTATGTGCCGGTGGACAGCGCTAAATATTATGTATTGGACGCCACCAGCAAATTTGAAACTTATAACCAAATTCCTTTTAACTTGCTAAACTCATACGGGCTGTGCCTGGATAAGGAAAAGGATAAGTACGATATGGTCTTTCTTAAAACTAGTGCTCCATCAAAAGAGGTAATAATTGTGACTGGCGATATCGGCGCCGATGCCAAAATGCAAGGCAGCGCTAACATCGTAAGCTATGGTTACAACCGGACCGGTAAACTGGAAGTTTTAAAAACTGTTGACGAAAAGAAGTATGAGGAATTCTTAACCGAGAAGGATAATAATCTTAAGCTGTCAAATTTAAAATCCGAAAATATGGAAGTTGATACGCTGCCTCTAAAACAGAGTTTTGATTTCACATATGAGCTGAATAATACCGACAATTACCTTTTATTCAGCCCCAACATATTTACCACGCTCCACATTAATCCATTTCTTAGTGAAGAAAGGACGTCAACAATTGATTTCGGATACACCAATAGCCATGTGATTATTGGCACGTATAAAATACCGCAGGGCTATAAAGTAGAATCTTTGCCCAAAAATGCCAATATGATTATAGCAGATAAAAGTATCCGGTTTAAAAGAATGTTGGGACTGGAAGGTGATAGCATACAGTTGAAATATGAGATATCTATCAGCCGGACAAAATTTTTGAGATCAGAATATCCTGATCTTCATGAATTTTATAAAAAAATGTACGACCTTTTAAATGAACAAATCGTATTAAAGAAAATTTAGAAACCAGATTTTGGTAGTTTTAAATAAAAACTTATATCTTTTCTAAGAATTTAGCTAAACCAACCTAACAATGAGAACCTTTTTCACACTCCTGCTACTGGGCGCATTTTCAGTTGTTTATGCGCAAACGTCGCCCGTTCCCTCTGTTCAACCTTACGGAAAAATTGATATTGCGGATCTTGAATTAAAATCCTGTGACTTTGAAAAAGACGCCAATGCCGAGATACTGTTTGATAAGGGAAATTTGTCTTATGGCGAAGATTTAAAATCCATTACCATTGAGCATCACAGGCGAATAAAGATTTTTAATGAAAAAGGAAATAGTGCTGCTGATATACGCATTCAATTTTATAGCGGTAATCATAAAGAATATATTTCAGGTATTGAGGCGGAGACAATTAATTTAGTTGATGGGAAAACAGAGATCACCAAGCTGGACAAAAAATCTATATACACCAAAATTATTGATAAACAACTCAGCGAAGTCGCGTTCACCTTTCCAAATGTGAAATCCGGTTGTATTATAGAATACAAGTACAAATGGAATGCAAATTACAATGCATCTATCCCTTACTGGGAATTTCAGGACAGGCTGTTTCCTACGAGATACAGTGAATATGCCACTTCAATTCCTGATGTTTTTTATTTCAGGCCAGATGTACGTATTTATCAGCCATTGGTAAAACAGGCTGTTACTGCCGATGCAAGAGTACTGAAAGTATTGAGCCACTCATTCTCCACTAACGGGGGTGGGGCAAGCAGCCAGGAATCGGAATCATATCCCTACAATATTGAAAATGAGGTAAGGGGTATCGCTAATTTGCCATCCTTGTCGCATGAGCCTTATATGACATCGTTTGAAGATAATGTGCAACATATCGGGCTCAACCTGGTTAGTTTTAAACCCATAGGCGGGTTTAACAGCCAGGTTTCTGACACGTGGGCAAAGGTTGGAGGGATTTTATCAGAGGATGACGCCTTTGGCGGACAGTTAAAAAGAAACCTGAGCAACGAGCAGAGTATTATTAACGAAGCATACGGGCATAAAAACATGGATGATAAGATTGCCTTTGTGTTCAACCAGGTAAAAAATACCATGAAATCGGATGGCAGGGACCGCTGGTATACTATTGACGGAACAAGCAAAGCCTGGGACAATAAAACAGGTAACTCAACTGAGATTAATCTGATATTGTATCATTTATTAAAACAATGCGGCGTAAATGCATATCCCATGGCGGTAAGCACTCATGAAGGGGGGAAAGTATCGCCTTATAATACAACCACTGATGCATTTAACAAAACCATTGTATATGTTCAGGTGGACAACAATACGAAATACTTCCTCGATGCTACCGGCAAGTACAATCAGTACAACGAAACGCCAGCGGAGATACTTAATTCATTGGGGCTTTGGATAGACCGGTCAAAAAATACTTTTGACACTGTTTTTGTGAGAAAGGAGATGCCTGTAAGGCAATCCGTTTTAATCAATGCAGAGATAAAAGCCGATGGGAAACTGCAAGGCTCAGCGCAATTAAACAGCTTCAGCTATAACAGGATTAACGCTATAAAAAGATATAAAGAAGATGGCGAGAAAAAATATATAGAATATTTGGCGGATGGAGATAACAACTTAAAAATATCATCCATCAAGTTTGACAATATGGAGGTGGATACGCTGCCACTAACCCAGAAAATCGATTTTGACCTTGATCTGTCAGGGTCCGACCAAAATTATATCTTCTTAAGCCCAAACCTGTTCAGTTCTTTAAAGAAAAACCCTTTCCTGAGCGAGAACCGGATGTCTGATATTGATTTTGAATACCTCAGGAGCTACTCTATTAATGGGGTGTATAAGATACCTGCCGGATATAAAATCGATGCACTTCCTAAGGACGTTAGCCTGGTTATGCCCGACAAGGGCATCAGTTTTAAACGTATCATCGCAGAGCAAGAAGGCAGTATTATGGCGCGGTACTCGGTTAATATTAACAAAATTCGATACTCAAAAGATGACTATCCAAACCTTCGTGAATTTTTCAAAAAAATGTACGAAATGCTGAATGAGCAAATTGTATTGAAGAAAGGATGATGATCAACTTTTAATTAAACCGCGTAAAACGAACAAAACAATAAATTTTAGACACAGAACCTTATTACATGAAAAAAGTTTTTACCCTAATGTTATTAAGTGCATTCAGTGCTGCTGCGCACGCACAAACTACCGCACCTGAAACACAACCCTATGGGAAGGTTGATATGGCTGACCTTGAAATGAAGGCTTGTGATTTTGAAAAAGATGCCAATGCCGAAGTGCTCTTTGATAAGGGGAAGGCTTACTTTGATGTCCATTATAATGCCATTCTTGACCGGCATATGCGAATCAAGATTTTTAACGATAAGGGTAAAGATCATGCCAACATTAAAATAGAATATTATTCTGGCTACGGCGAGAATATTTATGACATTCAGGCACAAACGATCAATCAAACTGATGGTAAACTTGAAATTACCAAGATTGACAAAAAACTGATATATACTCAGGTAGTCGATAAAGTTACTAAGGCCATGGTGTTTACATTTCCGAATGTTAAACCGGGTTCAATTATCGAGTATAAGTACACCTATTCAAATGACTATGGAGGTTTACCGGATTGGTATTTTCAAAGCGATATCCCAACACGTTACAGTGAATACGATGCTGACATACCTGACCTTGTGCACTTCAAAAACCTGGTTAGGGTTAGCCTGACACCGGTCAAACAGAAAATGGACAAAACCGGGCAGTTGGTTAACATGGCTTTGGCGAATGTCCCCTCACTGCCTAACGAGCCTTATATGACCTCCCGGCATGATAATTTACAGCATATCCTCTATCAGTTGCTAAGTTATACACAAATAGGCGGTTATACCCATACGGTTGAAGATAATTGGCAGAAAATTGGAGAGAATGAGACAAATTATGAGGATTATGGAGAGCAGTTCCGGAGAAGGCTTGATGGCGAGGATACCATAATAACTAAAGCCAAAGGTTTAAAAACCAATGATGAAAAAATTGCTTACATATTCAATACTGTAAAAAATACCGTAAAATGGGATGAAACTTACAGACCATATACAAATGACGGCACCTCAGCTGCATGGAAGAAAAAATTAGGGAATTCGGCCGAGATCAACCTGATGGTTTACCATTTGCTTACAAAGGCAGGGGTCAAAGCGTACCCGTTATTAGTAAGCACGCGTAAAAATGGGAGAGTCAACCCTGGCTTCCCCTCCCGTTTTCAGTTCAATACCTCAGTGACTTATGTACCAATAGATAGTGCTAACTATTACGTTTTAGATGCAACTAATAAGTATAACTTCTATAAAGATGTACCTGCGAATGTGCTCAACTCGTATGGATTGCTAATTAATAAGGAAGATAAAAAATACGATTTGGTCGTTGTTGAGAATCAGAAGCCCATAAGAGACGTGGTAATGGTAAATGCCGATGTAAAACCAGGTGGTAAAATGGAAGGGACAGCCCAAATCAGTAGCTTTGATTATTTTCGAAAGGTCAATATTGAAAGTTATACATTAAATGGCGAAAAGAAATACATTGAGGAATTAAAAGAGAAAGACAACAACCTTAATATTACGTCGCTTAAAATGGAGAATATGTCGGTTGATTCACTGCCGTTGATACAGAACATCGGCTTTAATCTTGACCTAACAGGTTCAGACGAAAATTACATTTATTTCAAATCTAACCTGTTCAATTCAATGGGCGCCAATCCTTTTTTAAGCGAGAACCGGGCATCGGATATAGATTTCGGCTTCCGCAATAATTATTTAATTACAAGCATTTACAATGTACCTGCAGGCTATAAATTGGATGCCTTGCCAAAGAGTGTGAGCATGACGATGCCTGATCAGACTATAACTTTCAAACGTTTGGCAGGCGAACAGGATGGTTCAATCATGATCAGGTATGTAATAGATTTTAAGAAGACCATATTCTTTAAAGAAAATTATGCAGAGCTGCATGATTTTTATAAAAAAATGTACGAAATGATGAATGAACCAATTGTATTAAAGAAATCGTGATAAGATGTATTGGAATAACTATATAACAGGTTGCTTTTTTTTCCTGAGTGTTTGCATGTTACCTGCTGCAAAAGTATACAGCCAGGATAAGGATATTCCTCAGTCGTTTTACAGTGCGTCAGGAATACCTGATTCGCTAAAAGAAGACGCTAATTCCATTATCCGATATTCTTATGACGAAATCAGAATAAAAGGGCCCGGCAAGGCGCTGATAAAACATCATAGCCTTGTGACCATATTAAATGAAAAAGGTGATAAAGATGCAGTTATAGTTTATGGCTACAACAAAAAATACGATACATACAGCTATATTGACGTACACGTGTATGATGAGAGCGGCAAAATGATCAAGAAATATCACAAAAGTGATATGTATGACGGAGCTGCCTCGAGTGATGAAACTCTGGTTTCGGACGAACGCTTTCTGGGATTAAAGCATACAGTAAGCCGATACCCGGAAACTATCGAAGTAAGCTATGAAGAAGATTTGAATAGCTATATTGATTTACCCGACTGGTATATACAGGAAAAATTAGAGCAATCTGTACAGGAGGAACATTATAAAATATGGTGCGAGTCAAATGGTGGTTTAAGATATAAATGCAAGAATATTTCACTTTCGCCTGTAAAAACATCCGACGGATCATATGATGTTTACACCTGGCAGGTAAAAAATCTGAAGGCGATAAAAAAAGAAGATCAGAGCGAGCCGTGGACTGTCTTACCTAATGTTGTTTTTGCTACATCGTTGTTCAATTGTTATGGTTACCCTGGTGATTTTAACAGCTGGCAAAGCTTTGGTAAATGGATACAAGGTTTAAATAATGATATGTGTACGCTGAGCGCGCCACGCATTGCCGATATAAAAAAGATGACCGATACTATTAAAACGGATAGAGAGAAGGTTAAATTTTTATATAAATATATGCAGCAAAATATGCGATACGTGGGCATTCAACTGGGAATAGGTGGATATAAGCCCTTCCCGGCAACATTTGTGGACGATAAAAAATATGGTGATTGCAAGGCTTTGTCCAACTATATGCGTGCCTTATTAAAGGCAGCAGATATACCATCCTACTATGCATTGATACGCGCAGGGGCGAATCAGGAACCTGCTGATCTTAATTTTCCATATAATAGTTTTTCTCACGCTATTTTATGCGTCCCGCTAAAAAGAGATACTATTTGGTTGGAGTGCACCAGTAATACCCAGCCTTTTGGCGAGTTGGGCTCATTTACCGAAAACAGAAATGCATTATTGATAACGGAAGACGGGGGCAAACTGGTCAATACGCCAAGAAGCACGCCGCAAGAGAATAAGTTTAATAGCGAGGTGCATATAGAGCTTCAACCCGATGGCAGCGCAAAAGCACACGTAAAAGTTTTAAGCACGGGCGGTTATCGCGACATGTTTATCGGCATGACCTCGGAAAAAATGGATGAACAAAAGGAATTTTTGCTTCGGTATTTTAATATGAAACAACCTGGTTCATTTGACTTTAAAACTTCGCCTGATAAAGCAGAGATCAATGAATTGAGCATGGATCTGGAGTACGATAAGTTTTGTGACGTGCTTGCTGGCGATAAGCAATTTTACAGACCACGCGTTTTTGATCTTTGGGCCCTAACGGTACCCGTCCTCGAAAAAAGAAGAACTGATTTCTATTTTGATCACCCGATGCAAAAATCATGTGTTACAACGATCGAGCTACCAACGGGTTTTGAAGTAGAGACACTACCAGTAAATACCGCCCTTAGATTTACCTATGGCAATTATGAATTAAACTACACATATAACAAAGAAAAAAACCAGGTGATAAGCACAGCGAAATTCGTTTTGAATAACCAGGTGATACCCGCTGCCAAATACACCGAGATGCAGCAGTACATGGATGCAATAGCAAAAGCACAGAATAAAAAACTGGTGATAAAAAAGAAGGCATAAATTTGCCTGATGATATTCAGGCTCAATAAGCGCATCGTATTCCCCAACCCGGCTTTGGCTGAAGAAGACGGTCTGTTGGCAGTTGGGGGCGACTTATCGACCGACCGCCTTTTATTGGCGTATCACAATGGTATTTTCCCCTGGTACAATGATGATACGCCAATATTATGGTACTCCCCGCACGAACGATTTGTGTTATTCCCGGATGAACTGAAAATATCCAAAAGTATGCGCCAGATTTTGAAATCAGGGCGCTTTAAAGTGACTTATGATCTAAATTTTGCAGAGGTTATAAATGCTTGTTCTACGATCAACCGTAAAGATCAGCCAGGCACATGGATAACTGATGATATGAAGAATGCCTATATCCGTTTGCACCAAGAAGGCCATGCTCATTCAGTTGAGGTTTGGAATGATGAAAAGCTGGTCGGCGGATTATACGGCGTACAGGTTGGGGCTGTTTTTTGCGGAGAAAGTATGTTTAGCAAGGAAAGTAACGCTTCCAAAGTGGCATTGATCAGCTTGTGTAATACAGGTAAATACAAACTGATAGATTGCCAGGTTTATACCGAACATCTGGAATCGATGGGCGCGAGAATGATTAGTCGGGCGGAATATTTAGAAATACTGCAAAATAAGGCCGGATAAACTTAGTTTTGCTTTAAAAAGGGTGTCATGCTGAGGCCCTCGAAGCATGGTGGGCAAGGCCTCTTCGCACCGCACTTCGACAGGCTCAGTGTGACACCCCGCCCGAATCAGTGTAAATGGAGCAACTCAATAACAAAGAACGTATCATATTAGGTATCGACCCAGGAACGGCTGTCATGGGTTACGGCCTGCTAAAGGAAACCGGCTCCAAAATAGAATTAATAAGCCTCGGCGTGGTGAAGATGGAAAACATGGACGACCATATGCTGAAGCTCCAGCGCATATTTGAAAAAACTGTTGCTCTGATAGATAACTACCACCCGGATTGCCTGGCCATCGAAGCGCCCTTTTATGGTAAAAATATACAGGTAATGCTAAAACTGGGCCGTGCTCAAGGGGTGTGCATGGCTGCTGCATTATCGCGAAATGTTGACATTACCGAGTACTCCCCGCGTAAAATAAAACAGTCCATAACTGGCAATGGTAGTGCTACTAAAGAGCAGGTAGCAGCCATGCTGCAAAACCTGTTAAAATTTAAAGAAACGCCGGAATTTTTAGACGCGACGGATGGCCTGGCTGTTGCCGTTTGTCATTCCTTTCAAAAGATCAGTACTTCTACAGGAAAAACTAGTAAGAAAAAATCTTATTCGGGCTGGGAAACTTTTATAAAAGACAACCCTAAGAGAATTATTTAATGTGCGGATATGCAGATGTGCAAATAAAATGTCAAGGAAAATCATCTGCACATTCTCACATCTGCATATTTGCACATTTACTCTTCTCTCAAAGCTTCTCTGATCTTATCCGCAGTAGCTTGCAGTTGTTCATGAGTAAAACTCAGTTTTGGCCTTGAAAAATTCAGGTCGCTCACGTTGTTCATCGGGATAAGATGAATATGTGCGTGGGGCACTTCAAGGCCGATCACCGCTACCCCAATTCTTTTGCACGGAATAGCTTTTCTCAAACCTGTAGCAACGATCTTCGCAAATATTTGCAGGCCTGTATAAAGCTCATCATCCAGGTCAAATAAATAATCGACCTCTTTTTTAGGGATCACCAAAACGTGCCCCTCAGCAAGCGGACTAATATCAAGGAACGCCAGGTAATCTACCGTTTCGGCTACTTTATGAGCGGGTATTTCACCGGCTACGATTTTGGAGAAGATGGTGGACATGTGGGTGGTTGATTATGTTGATTGGTTAAGTGGTTTTCAATATACAAACTACTTAACCAATCAACCATTTAACTAACGACTAATCTCAAGAATTTCAAATTCCATCTTACCTGCAGGTACCGTAATTTCGGTTCTTTCACCTACTTTTTTACCCAGCAAGCCTTTCGCTATAGGTGAACTCACAGATATTTTTCCTGATTTCAGATCGGCTTCGCTTTCAGATACGAGCTGGTAGCTCATGGTTGCGCCGTTCTTTACATTCTTAATCTTCACAATAGATAAAGCCAGTACTTTTGATGTATCCAGTTTACTTTCGTCCAGCAAGCGCGCTGTTGAAAGCAACTCTTCCATTTTGGCAATTTTTGTTTCGTGGTGACCTTGTGCTTCCTTGGCCGGGTCATACTCCGCATTTTCAGAAAGGTCACCTTTATCTCTCGCTTCTGCTATAGCTTTGGCAATAGCTGCCCTGCCAGCAGTTTTCAATTGCTGTAATTCTTCTTTTAATTTATCCAAGCCATCCTTGGTGTAATATGCTACCTCTGCCATAATCGCCGTATTAATTCTTTAGTTTAATAATTCGTACCAAAAAAAACCGTCCTCCATTTTGCGAAGGACGCATTGCTCATAAAAACAAACAAGACTACATCGGCACTCGCCTACATAGTCTTGTTTCTGTTAAAACGAAGATAAGTGATTTAAGTTTTAATATCCAAATTTTTTTGTTGGATAAATCAAATCAATCGCTCAAAATCAGCT
>JAFAKI010000283.1 GCA_019235595.1 Mucilaginibacter sp.
GACCGTTGAAATGGCTGTGCCGCTAAAAGCGCTGGCTACAAACGCCCGTTGGCAGCCACCCCATGAGGGCACTATTTGGCGAATAAATTTCTCACGCGTGGAATGGGATACCAAAGTGGTGAATGGTAAATATGTGAAGTTGACGGACGCTAAAGGAAACCCTTTGCCGGAGCACAACTGGTCATGGTCGCCGCAAGGACTTATCGCTATGCATTATCCTGAAAGATGGGGGTACCTGCTATTCAGCAAGCAACCTGTCAATACTGTAACATTTAATTTACCATATGCCGAGGAGCAGAAGAAGTATTTATGGCTAATTTACTACCGGCAAAAACAGTGGTATGATAAACATGGAGTTTATGCTACAACGCTCCACGATCTGGGTATTGATGAGCATATCAGCATAAATAATAAGGAGAATACTTTACGACTGGAAGCCACCAATCACCAGTTTATGGCATTTATAAAGGATAACCAAAGTAAAGCAGTATGGGCCATAGACCGGTTTGGATTTGTACAGCAAATTTCTGATCATCCACATGAATAAACGCGACTTTTTAAAAGCCAGTCTGGTAGCGGGTTTGGCTACCCAAATACCTGTAAATAGTTCAGCTGCTCCATATCAGCCCAAGAAGAAGAAAATAAAGAATTGGGTTTGGACAAACCCCAATCAAAAAGATACCGATGATGAACTAAAAACGCGTTATGCCTCTTTTAAAGCGAGCGGTATAACCGGGATTTTTTTTGAGGCTGACAGTGAACGACATTTCCGCGCCGCAAAAGCGCAAGGACTGGAAACACATCGTTGGATATGGACCTTTAACCGCGCTGAACTGCTAAGCACCCACCCTGAATGGTACAGCAAAAACCGCAAAGGCGAATCGTGTGCCGATCATCCGCCTTACGTTACTTATTATCGCTGGTTGTGCCCTTCACGGCCTGAAGTGCAACAATATTTAGAGCAACAGGTAACCGACATTCTGAATAAGGACTATGTAGATGGTATTCACCTGGATTATGTGCGTTATTGCGATGTGGTGTTGCCGGTAAATTTATGGTCGAAATATAATATAGAGCAGACCAAAGAATTGCCGGAATACGATTTCTGCTATTGCGAGGTATGCCAGGCCAAATTTAAAAATGATTACGGCATAGAGCTTTCAAGCATTCAATATCCTGAAGCCAGCCTTTCCTGGAGATTGTTCCGCTACCATAATATAACCCGTGTGGTAAATAGTTTGTCGGATATTGCTAAAAACCATAAAAAAGCGATTACAGCTGCCGTATTTCCAACACCAGAAGTGGCGCGCCGTAATGTTCGGCAAGACTGGACAAACTGGCGATTGGATGGGGTATGCCCGATGATCTACCATGGTTTTTATAAGGAAAAAGTAAGCTGGGTAGGCAATGCCGTGGAAGAAGGCGTGCATTTTTTGGCAGGTAAGTTCCCGCTTTATGCGGGCCTGTATCTTTCAGATTTTAATAGTGACGACGAGATACGCCAGGGTATACAATTCGCTTTTAAAAATGGCGCGGCAGGCATTTCACTTTTTGGTGATGTGTCTAAAGGAAATGTGTTGAATATCCTACGCGAAGAAATCGGGAATGTGAAGGTGTAAGTAGCTTCAATTAATGGGTTTCGTTTCAGGTGATGTTACCGTGTTGACTCACCCGGTCATTGCTTCGCTCGCCCCCCTCTCTACGCTGCGCGTAAAGCGGGGATTTTTTTATTTTTTTCTTCTTCGCCCTCTTTATGGCTTGCCATATAAAGGGCAGAACAGCGTAGCGCTTTCGGGTGAGTCGACTCTGCGAGCGATTAATCCTTCTGCTCGGCAAAAAACAATGCCTTTAGCTCAGTAGCATCATCCGGTTTCATCTTTCCGCCCAGGATTAATCTTAACTGCCGGCGCCGCAATGCACCATCGAATAAGATTTTATCCTCTTCGGATTGCGGTTCTAATGCCGGAACCGGTATGGTGCGTCCGCTTTGGTCAACAGCTACGAAGGTATAGTAAGCCTCGTTACTTTTTACTTTAGTTCCCGAAGGAATATTTTGTGCCCAAACGTCAAGGCGTACTTCAACAGAAGTATTGAACGCGCGGGTAACCTTTGCCTCCAGCGTCACCACATCGCCCAGTTTGATCGAATGTTTAAAGGAAACATTATCCACAGATGCTGTCACCACAATGCGGTTGCAATGCTTTTGTGCCGAAATAGCAGCTGCAATATCCATCCAGTGTAACAAACGGCCCCCCATCAGGTTATTCAAGGTATTGGTATCGTTGGGCAATACCAGTTCATTCATTATCGTGTGCGAGTCCTTAGGGGTTTTAGCGTCCATAGTAAAAATTTTTGCAAAGATACGTTTTAGTTGAGTAGTTAACCAGTAACCAGTTAATCTGTTAACCGGTTAATCAGTAATCAGGTAGCAAATACAAATAAGTCTAAATAGAGCCTGATCACTGATTAACTGATCACCGGTTAACTCCCCAACCTAATTTTTTGCAGCCTTCACCGGGCGATATCCTACTAACTCTGTCCACCTCGCACCAGCAGGGTGATAATAAACCAATACCTGATACTCGTTCTCGGTTTCGTAGTGAGAGCCTTCAAAGAAAGCGTCATCGGGTTTGTCTGAGCCTTTGGGCACCCACACATATTCATAATCATACACCCCTTGCTTTAACAGCAACTGAATATAATAGCGATTTTTAGCTGCATTGAAATCCAGCTTACTGCTTTCATCCATCCGGTAATTATTAAACTGACCTACGATATACGCCGAACCATCGCCTGCTGCTTTGGTACTTGCCAGGGTAAAATACATATGGGCATAGTCGGCATCAATACGCGGGTCGCTGCCATCCTGGTTGTTTACATAGAAATTGCCGTCGTTATCATAAAACAGCGTGTAGTTAGGCTGATCAAGGGTAGGGTCAGTCAGCAAAATAACAGTATTGGCGGTGTCGCGGTAGATGTGAGATATCCGATCAGAGTTCAGCTTCAAACTGCGTGTATCAAAGTGCCTGAACTCGTTCAATCCCTGGAAATCAAAAGTGCTTACATCGTTATAGACCAATGTGTTGCCTCTGATGCTAGCCGGTTGAGAACTTATCTGCATCGTTTCCGGGCGCGCATTCTGCATAATAAATGCCTTGATGTCATAATTAGGATTTTGCACCTGCAATGCGCCATAATTGATCTGCAGATTGATCTTCTGGTTTGTTTGCCTTAAATTATTATCCGTCGATGGAACCATCTCAGCCATAGTGGACACTTTAGAATCAACGACATAAAACCGCTGTATGATCAGTAACTTAGATTTGTCGCCATTCTCATAAACCTTCAGCACGTAATTGCCAGATATTTTTGGTTTGATATTATCGTTAGGGAATTTCAGTTCATAATGGGTGAATTTTTGAAGCGTGGCAGTAGAGTAGCTGTAATTGAGTATTCTGTCTTCGGTGAAATTTTGCAAATACTCCATCGGCGAAAGAATGGAAGGGTTCCAGTTCTCGTCGCAATGCTCGATGGTATAATACAGGTCCCGCACGCCACCATGCAGGTCGTCAAAGTCTAACTGTAGTTGCTCTTCTGAATTAAACTTGATGATTGGAAACGAAGGGTTCTTTTTGGTATTAAAAAATTCTACCGTCTTGATCTCCGGTCTGAAAACCTGGTTAGTATAAGGCGATTGGGCAAAAGAAGGAATAGAAAAAGAAAAAACAAAGCCTAAAACGATTAACCACTTCATAATATGTTACGGATCATTATTGTGCAGGGGCGTTCATGCTGAGGCACTCGAAGCATAGCGGGCAAAGGCCTTTACGCACACACTTCGAGCGCCTCAGTGTGACACCCCATGTTTTCACTTTTACTCAAACCCTGGTTAACTAGTCACCGGTTAACCGATCACTAACCTACGCCTCCAACTCCAAAATATGCTCAGCCAAATTCTCCCATTTAGCCTGAACTTCTTTTAGTTCCAGTTTTTTAAGCTGATAGGCATCGGTAACATCCTGCGCTTTGGTAGCATTGGTATAGAGTTTATCATCAGCCAACTGGTCTTCCAGCGCTTTTACTTCCTTTTCCAACGCCCCAATCTGCTGTTCCATGCCAGCCAATTCCTGGTTTAGTTTTTTTAGCTGTTTTGCCTTCTCGTCATCAGGTTTTTTGGCAACAGGCTCTTTCTTTTCTTCTTTTTTCTCGGGTTTTGGAGCAGGGGCGGCTTTTGGCTGCAATTTACGCTTAGAGTACCAATGATCATACTCAACATAAGTACCCGGATAAGTAACAATCTTATGATCTTCAATAAACCAAATCTTATTGGCCACATTATCCAGGAAATAACGGTCGTGTGATACAACAATGATCGTACCCTCGTACTGTTGCAGGGCCTGTATCAATATGTTCACCGACTGCATATCCAGGTGGTTGGTAGGCTCATCGAGGATCAGGAAGTTGGCATCAGCAGTCAGTGCCTTGGCTAAAGCCACGCGTGATTTCTCACCACCGGACAATACCTTTATCTTCTTAAACACATCATCTCCGGTAAACAGGAACGAACCTAATATGGTACGCAGTTCAGTCTCATTATGTTTTGGCGCAAATGACTGCAGTTCGCCTAATATGGTATTCTCCAGATGCAAAGCCTCCAATTGGTGCTGTGCAAAGAAGGTTTGCGTTACGTTGTGCCCTTGTTGTACCGACCCGGTAAAATCTTTATCGGCTCCAGCGATGATACGCAATAAGGTAGATTTACCCTTGCCGTTGGCACCTATCAAAGCTATTTTATCGCCTTTTTCAATCAATGCCTCGGCGTCATCCAGTATTTCGATGGTAGGGAAGCTCTTGTTAACATGCTCCAATGTTACCACGTGCCTGCCCGATTGGCGGGAGAAACGGAAAGAGAAATTTACTTCCGGGTTATCATCATCCACATCTTCCACACGTTCCAATCTATCCAAAGCTTTTATACGCGACTGGGCCATTTTAGCTTTCGATGCCTTAGCCCTAAAACGTTCGATCAGGCGTTCTTCCTGTTTTATTTTTGATTGCTGGTTTTTGAATTCACCGCGCTGAATTTCTTCTCTCAATGCCTTCTCTTCCAGGTAGAACGAATAATTGCCTGCGTAAACAGTTAGTTTGCCTTTGCGCGATTCGACAGTGCGGTTAATGACACGGTCAAGAAACCAGCGGTCGTGAGAAACGATAATGATTGCGCCCTCAAAAGCTTTCAGATATTCTTCCAGCCATTGAATGGACGGTAAGTCCAAGTGGTTGGTAGGCTCGTCGAGCAAAAGAATATCAGGAGCTTGTAAAAGTATCTTAGCCAGCATCACACGCATGCGCCATCCACCCGAAAATTCGCTTAGTTTGCGGTGTGTATCCGGTTCGCTAAAGCCCAGACCCGCTAAAATTTCATGCGCTTTATATTCGATGTTGTAACCGTCAAGCAACTCAAACTCATGCTGTTTGTCGCTTAGTTTATGCAGTAAATCTTCGCTGTAATCTGTCTCCAGCTTTTTAAGCAGTACTTCTATTTCGTCATGCAACTGGTT
Source organism: Mucilaginibacter sp. (assembly GCA_019235595.1). Classification (GTDB taxonomy): domain Bacteria; phylum Bacteroidota; class Bacteroidia; order Sphingobacteriales; family Sphingobacteriaceae; genus Mucilaginibacter. The sequence goes on from JAFAKI010000283.1 coordinate 5,562, forward strand.
CTGGCGCTCAAAAGCCTCCATGGCCACGTGCAAAATGTTTTTGTCGGATGAATAAGAGAGCAGATCCTGGTTCAAATACCCCATGGTGAGGTCTTTAGCCATGGATATAGTGCCCGAAGTAGGGGTATATTCACCAACAATTATCTTAAGCAGGGTAGTTTTACCGGTACCGTTGGCGCCAATAAGACCAATTTTTTCACCAGGTTTTATGTGCCAGTTGGCTTCATCATACAGGGCCCGCGCACCAATCTCGAACGTAAGGTTGTTAATAGCAATCATTTGCGCGCAAAGATACTTTTTTAAGCTGAAAGCTTAAAGGAGAAAGCCGAAAGCTTTTTTAACCGAAAGAGGGAAGGCCAAAGCTAAAGCTTAATTGCATTGATTAACTAGGCTTTCTGCTTTAGTCTTTCAGCTTTCCGCTTATTAACCTAACTTCGCGGCATGTATCAGTTAATAAAGCCGCTGCTCTTCCAGTTCGATCCAGAAAAAGTACACTACTTTGTTACCCGCAACCTGAAACGTTT
>JAFAKI010000418.1 GCA_019235595.1 Mucilaginibacter sp.
AGCATCAACTGCTGGTATTGCATTTGTCCGCCTGAGAAAGTATATGCCTTTGCTCCTAAGCCAAACTTATTGTCCTCTTTACCGTTAAACTTCAGACTTAAGTAGTGTGTTCCTTTTGCCTGATTTCTATAAATACAGGCTTCATGATTCATGTTATTGGTCACCAAACTCAAATGGCCATCATTATTCAAATCGGCATAGGCAGCGCCATTCGAGATCATTGCATCTTTTATACCCCACAACAAACTTTTATCAATAAACTTTTCGCTCGGCGTGCCCTTAAAAATATAGCTGTGCGATTCACCACCAGGCATTTTATCAATCGCCGTACTATCCATTTGACTTGATGAGGTTAGCATCGCCCGAACAGAAAAACTTGATATAAAACTGATATAGTCCATATCTGTTGGCCGCCGCTTAATGCCATTGGCTATAAACAGGTCCTTTACCCCATCGTTATCAAAATCGGCCAATAATGGGCTCCAACTCCAATCCGTTGCATAGATACCATCCATCAAACCAACCTCACTAAACGCTTCTCCGTTTCCAAGATTTTTTTGCAGACAATTACGGGAATATTGATACTGAAACCCTCCATTCAATATTTTCACTTTATATTGATCGTATGACTCATCGCCGCCATAGGTTTTCAATATCTTCTCGTCGCCGGGTAGCATGTCAGCCGTTACAACATCCAATTGGCCATCGTTGTTGAAATCGGCAATATCATTACCCATACTAAAGCGGCTGTAATGATTAAAATGTTTCGCCCCCGATTCGGTAAATGTGCCATCGTGGTTGTTGATGTAGTAATAATCATTTTCATGAAAATCATTCCCCACATAAATATCATCCCAGCCATCGTTGTTTAGGTCACCTATCGCAACCCCTAAGCCATAACCCAGTGCGCTGCTATAAATCCCCGACTTTAGGGTTACATCTTCAAAATGACCATTCTTGTTCAGATACAACTTACTGCCCGCCAACTCACTTACTTTTCTTCGCAGGCTAGTATCGCCATAGGTTTCTACCGAGTGATTGGACTGATTCAGTAGGAAACAATCCAATTTACCATCATGGTTATAATCAAAAAAAGCCGCCTGGGTGGAATACCCGGAGAAATCGAGACCATAAGCAGCGGATTGTTCCGTAAATGTACCGTCATGGTTGTTAATGTAAAGCATATTATGGCCTTTAAAACCTAGTTTGCCTGATACAGCACAAACATAAATATCCAGGTAGCCGTCGTTATTTACATCGGCCATAGTTACGCCTGTGCACCAATCAGCAGTACCGGCAACGCCAGCTTTGTCTGTAATATCTTCAAATTGATAGTTGCCTTTATTTAAATAAAGCTTATTTCCACCTTTTTTATTAGAAGTAAAATAAATGTCTGGCAACCCGTCATTGTTGATATCCCCGATGGCCACGCCGCCACCGTTATAGAAATACAAGTATTGCAAAATACCTGGCGCATCGCTATCGCTCAATTTATTTACAAAATGAATATTGGTTTGAGATGATGGCAATAATTCGAACAATGGTTCTTCCTGTTCTTTTTTCTTACAAGAGGAAAATACGACTGCGATCAAAACAAGAACAAACGCCAAACACAAATCCTTCCGGGTACCGTTCGTCCTAACAAAATTAATAACCATTTAATATAGCTCTATTTTTGACGAAGCCTGAATAAACAAGAAGTGGTGGTTTTTTAATAAATCCCGGTCTAATTGGTGCAAATTTTCAGGTCTTCAATGCTATAAAAATATTAATTAATACACCCGAAACCAAGCCCGCTATAGGCAAAAGCGATTAAAAAAAAACACGCCAATACTGCCCTTACGCACACAGAAAAGGTTTTTTTTCTATATTTTCGGCGCTATCTGTTTAATAAACTTAAATGAAGAAGAAAATTATTGCCCTATTGGCATTAGTGTTAATTATAGTTGCCTGTTTTATCCCGGTTACCCAACAAGAAACTATTCCTGTAAAATCCTCTTTTTTGAACATATTTGTACACCTGTCTAACCCGGCAAACTGGAGAAAATGGAGATCAGATATGAATTCAATTCCTGACGCTGACACAAATAAATTCTTAGTCAAGAAAGATTCTGCGTCTTTCGCGATAAGCTATGATCAAAGGAAATTAGATGTTAAATCGAAAGGATATTTGTTTGAAATTGAAGATCAATGGAATGGTAAAAGTATTAACTACGACTATATTATAGTACCGGACAAACTGCCCATCAATACATTCGTCGCAGTAAGTAAAAGAACTTCAGCCATTAATTACCTGATAGGAAAGATCAGAGGAGCTCCCTTTGATGATACCCATATCAATGATCTGAAAAAATTCATGGAAACAGATAGCCTGCTTTACGGCTATAATATTTTTAAAACAAAAGTACCTAACGATGATCTTATTGAAATAAAAAGAAAAGTACCGTCAAAAGATCAATTCACCGCTGCGGCAGATATGCAAGTTGTTTTACAAGAATATCTTAAAAAGCACAACATTAAAAAGGTGCAGCCGCTAATTGCACAGTTTTTACCCAGAGGCAAAGATTCAACCCAAGTCAATGTTGGTTTTTATATTGATAGAAAGGTTGAAAGCGAAGGTGAGGTCTTTTTCGCACAAATGCCCAAAGGGGGTGTGCTGTATGCGGCAAAATACAAGGGAAGCTTTAATCAAAGGAACAAGGTTTACGCAACTCTGCGTCAATATTTCACAGATCATTCATACCAGACCGCTATATTGCCTTTCGAGTCTTACCTTGACGATAAACTACCGGCATCAGATACTACCAGGGTAAATATCCAGGTAAACTTCAGCAGCTATTTTTAATAATTCGGCCTGAAAGCGTTGCCCTCAGGCCGAATTATTTGTTTTTAGTTTCCCTTAAATAATTGCAAGGCGTCATTGTTACGTGCGACAATAATTTCTTTGCCTTTCCTGGTATTGATAACAGCAGCATCCCGAACCTCGCCCCTTACAAATAAACCACTTTGGGTTGGCGGCAAGTAGTCGAACCCATGTTTCTTATTGCCCAGGTAGGTGACGCCATAGTTAGCATCATATCGCCCTATCTCGGGTTTTAAACCATAAAAATTGCCGCCCAAAAACAGGTCATTTATACCATCGTGATTGATGTCTGTAACCAATATGCTAAATACCGGCGAAAATTGAGCCCTTATTGGTAGTGGCTTCATGTCAAATTCACCTTTGCCTTTATTGTAGAAAACGCAGGTTTGAGTCTGATTGACTGTTAAAACAGACGCCTTGCTTAGTTGCTCCTCAGTAAAAATCTCGTCGATACTTTTACCGGCGTACACATCATATCTTAAAAACTTCTTTTTTAAGCCAGGCAATTGTCTAATAATGTCGTCATGCAGGTTTATAGGATACGCCTTGCCATCAGTTTTATAATAGACCGGGATGCATTCTGTCTGGCCATTTTCATCAAAGTCAGACACATATAACTTAGCCGGATGATCAACGTCAGCTTTTATTTTTGAATTGAGTCCATTATTGCCGGCAATCAGATCAAGTTTGCCATCGCCATTAAGATCGGCAACGGTCAGACAGTTCCACCAACCTGAAGAATTAGCTATTTCTTTTGTTTTTTGAAGTTTGCCGTTTACATATTGAAGAATAGTTACCGGCATCCAATCGCCCACTACAACCAGTGAGTTTTTCCCTGAACCCTCGATATCTACCCACTGTGCATCGGTCACCATGCCCAGTTTTTCCAATTCCGGCGCGACCGTAGCGGTTACATCCTTAAAATTACCATGCCCGTCATTCCTTATCAGTTTACTTCCTGGTATAACACCATATGATCCGGGAACGCTTCTACCACCGATAAATAAATCGCCGTTATTATTGTTCAGCCGGACACACGAGGCATTAATAGATACCAAAGGCCAACCATCGAATTTACGGGTGAAGTTACCTTTACCATCATTGATGTATAAACGGACCAATTGGTTGAGCGAGCCTGGTTTTTCCATGTTTCCACCTGACACAACCACCAGGTCCATGTCTCCATCGTGATCGGCATCAAAAAACAAAGCCCCAATATCTTCGCTACTTTTATCTTGTTCAAATACAAACTCTCTTTTTTGAACAAACTTTCCATCAGGCTGCTGAATAAAGAGTTTTGCCGTATCACCTGTGGCACTACCCATAAAAAAATCTTCTAACCCATCACCATTAACATCGGCAACCGCCAATTTCGGCCCTTCTGTTGATAACATTTTGGGGATCAATCTTTCAACATCAAAATCTTTAAAGTCATTTTCCCTGTGATTTATTTTACCTGTTATTTGTTGAGCGGTTACATTCTTGTAATATGGCTTTATTTTATCAGGATTTGCCGGTTGAAATACCTGGTGAGCGTCTTTCTGAAAGAGCGTGATAGTGGTATTGCATTTAACATCTTTCAGTGTTTGCATTTTTAAGTCTGGCCATATTACCCGCAAACTATCTACTTTTTTAAAAGTACCTGTCCCAAAGTTGAGCACAGGTTCAATACTGCTTTCAAAACCACGGGTTGGCTGCTGCTCAATCAATTGCTGCGTGCCACCGGTGTAAATGGTAACCTTCGCCCCTATGCCAAAAGTATTCATGCCGCTACCTTTTAAATTTATTTTAAGATAGTGGGCATGCGTTCTTTCAGAGGTCATGTTCCGATAAATAAAGGCCTCGCCATTTTCGTTATTCACAACAAGGTCGAGATCACCATCCCCATCCAAATCTCCATATGCCGCCCCGTTACTGAATGATGGCCTTGAAAGTCCTAATTGAGCGGTAGCATTCTTAAATTGCAGATTTTTCTGGTTGATGAACCCGTAACTACTTATGGGAGTTTTGGGCATTTTGTTCAGGAATTCCTTAGCCTTAAAACCTCCATGCTTCACCTCATTCATTACTTCTTCGCTGCCGAAATAAGCCAGGAAATCCTGATTGGTCAGATCGCGGCTAATGCCGTTGCTCACGAATATATCTTTCCAGCCATCATTATTAAAGTCAAAACAGAGTGCGCCCCAGCTCCAATCGGTAGCATTTATTCCGGCCAAATCGGCTATTTCGCTAAAGGTGCCATCACCGTTATTTAGCTGCAGGCAATTTTTTGTAAACTGATGATGAAAGCTGTTTTTAAGCTTGGCATTATAAACATCAAATTCATCAAACTTTGTGGTTGTTTTCAGCCGATAATCGTTTTCGGGCAACATATCGGTAGTGAAGATATCGAGAAAACCATCGTTGTTTATGTCGGCCATATCCGACCCCATCGAGGACAAACTCATGTGTCCCAGCGCATCGTCACTTATCTCCTTAAATTTACCATTATGCAAATTTTTATAAAGATAATCATGCTCAAAAAAGTCGTTCGAGATATACATATCATCCCAGCCGCTATTGAACAAGTCGCCGGCCTCTACTCCTAAACCAAACCCAATTTCGCTTCCATAAATGCCTGCCTGTTCACTTACATCTACGAATTTGCCATTATCATTTCTATACAGCCGGTCCCCGTTCTGAGGGTCGCGTATATTGCGCATATCCCTGTTATAGCCAAAACTTCCGATGGCTCTGTAGCTATTGTTCAACACAAAGCAATCCAGATCGCCATCGTGGTCATAATCAAAAAATATAGCCTGGGTTGATAATCCCTTATCGGCCAGCCCATATTTGGCGGCTTCCTCTTTGAAAGTACCATCCTTTTGGTTAATGTACAGTTCATTGGCCCTGTCGGCATCTTTTATACCTCCACTATTTGACACGTAAATATCCAGCCATCCATCTCCATTAATATCAACCATGGTTACTCCTGTATGCCATCTTTTATATCCTTTCACTCCCGCTTTCGCTGTTACATCCTCAAACTTCCAGTTACCTTTGTTGATGTACAGTTTGTTTTCTCCCTGGTTAGAGGTAAAGAAAATATCGGGCTTACCGTCGTTGTTCACATCACCTATGGCCACACCTGCCCCATTGTAAAAATTGCGGTAATTGAACACATTGAAGTCTCCATCTTCAACAACTTTATTAACGAATGTTATGCCCGTTGATGAAGATGGCATTAACTGAAACAGGTTGTCTTTAGAGTCAGGCTCTGTTTTATTGTGCTTACATGAAACAAGACAAAAGGAAGATAAAAAGACAAGAAATAAAATACAGCGCAGTCTCATAATGGAATTAAATATACACAACTAAAAATGGAGTGGCAATTATGCCACTCCATTCGAAAAATAATTATCTCAATTTCAAAACAATTAATAACCTGGGTTTTGGTGCAGGTTAGGGTTTGAGATCAATTCAGGTGCCGGGATCGGGAATATGAAGGTATGTTGATCCCCATCAGCTGTTTTTGCAGGATTGCGGGCGCCTGTAAAGTATGGTTGACCGGTAGCAACTTCAAAACGGATCAAATCCTGTCTTCTCCAACCTTCCCACATCAACTCGCGGCTTCTTTCGTCCAATAAGCTTGCAAGGGTCAGATTGCCAGCAGTCCAGGCAGTTACACCAGCGCGTGCGCGCACTTTATTAACCGCTACAAGCGCAGTAGCATTATCACCTGTTTGCATAGATGCTTCTGCAAGCATCAAATAAGCATCAGCCAAACGGAAGATTACCATATCGTTACTTTGGTTACCAGCTGTTCCGGCTTCCGGGTGATATTTTACGTTACGTGCACCTGCCAGACGGAAAGCGTCTGCAGCTGACGACAGCGAGGTTACGTTAGGGTCAAAAACCAATGGTAAATTTGTTTGCACGTCTTTAAGCGGCGTAACACCATCAGCGGCATATTGTTGTCCAACCAGAAATTGGGAACGACGTGCATCGGAAACATCGAATTTGTTATAAACGTCCGCTGTTGAGCAGAAACCGTTCCATGGTGATCCTGTTAATCCATAAGTAGCCTGTGATTGATAGTGCAACGTTTGCATCTCCCAGTTCATACCGCCAATGTTGATCTTATCAAAAGGTACCACAAAGATATTTTCGCCTGATCCATCATTGTTTACAGAAAAATTATCAAAATAATTAGGCTGCAGAATATACTTATTGGAGTTGATAACTGTATTTATTGCAGTAATTGCTTTTGCCCATTGTGCAGTTCCGGTATAAACCTGGGCGTTCATATACAGTTTGGCAAGCAGCATATAACCAGCATATTGAGTTAACCTACCATAAGTGGTTTTATCAACATTAGTAGACAATAACGGAACATTTGTCGTCAACTCTGATTCAAGGAATTGGTAAACCGCTGCACGGTTTTGTTGCGTTACCTTGCTTGGGTCTGTATTGTAGTCAATTACTACAGGTATGTTTCCAAACATATCCATCAACTGATAAATAAAGTAAGCACGCAAAACCTTAAGTTCTGCTACTATATTATTGTAATTTGACGGTTTGTTCGACAGGCCATTCAAGATATTTAAAGTGAAGTTCACTTTACCAATACCATTATTCAAGTCACTCCATCCTCCATCAACAAAAACATCTGGTTTAAATTTGTGAAGCCATAATCCTTGCCACTGGCCACCATCATACCAGTCATTGCCCCTTGTTGGAACGATGATCTCATCGGACGTTATTTCATTCATTTGATTTACGTTTCCATCAGGTATATTTTGCAATGCGATATACGCTGGCGCTACGCCCGCTGCTAACTGCGCGGGTGTTTGATAAAAATTGCCTACCGGCTCAACACTATATATTTTCTTGTCGAGCTTGGTACATGATGGCATTATACTGCCCACCAGTATCACTGTGCAGGCAATAATTAAATGTTTTTTTCTTTTCATCACTATTTTCTTTAATATTTTTATTTCAATGTGACATTTACACCTAAAGAAACTGTCCTAACTCTTGGATAGTAAGCCTGGCCGCCATAGTTTGCATCGATATATGCCTGGTTGTTCGAACCATTTACGTTTCTACCAAACAATATATTCCCGCCAGTCGCATTTTCCGTTTTAACTTCTGGGTCAAGGCCTTTGTATGATGTTATTACAAAAACGTTGTTTGACGAAATAAATACCCGGAGGTTACTTGCAAAACTTACATTCTTAAAGCTGTAGCTTAAGGTAGCATTATCCATACGCAAGAATGAAGCATTCTCCAACCATAAATCGGAGGCAACAGGTGCGTCCTTGATTCCATTGGTCAGCGCTTCTTTTGTTACGTTGTTCCCCGGTAAGCGGGTAACTGTTTGTACATCAAGCAATGTGTTATTAAAGATTTTCTGTCCGTATACACCTCTTAAAGCAAAATTAAGGTTCCAGTTTCCGTAATCAAAGCTATTGGAAATACCATAGTTAAATTTCGGGGCAGGATCAATATAATGTCCCGCCGGACTAGCATTTTGCGCAATAGTTTGTCCATCAAATGTCTGATTGCCATTTGCATCTACACCGGTATAATGTGGCAAGTAAAATACATAAGGGCTGTAACCAGGTTTCAGGAAAGTGATCGGATTCGAACTCAGACCACGGCCTTGTGCATAACCCACAGGAATTTGTGATGCTGTCAAAGGGTAAGTTTTTCCTGCATATTCGAAATTTCCTGACAGATTGTCAATCTTAGTACTTACAAATGATATCTGACCACTTGCATTCCACCTTAATTTCGGCCCTGTAAGTATCTGGCCTGTCAATGATAACTCAAAACCTTTGTTAGTCATAGTTCCAACGTTGGCCAGCAAAGTATTCACAACAAATGGAGGAGTTGGAACGGTGTAGTTATAAAGGAGGTTTTGAGTCTTATCATTAAAGTAGTTCATGCTACCAGATAATCTGCCATTAAATAAGTCAAAATCCAAACCAACGTTACGACCGTGTCTTTCTTCCCATTTTAACAATGGGTTTGCATTCTGGTTTGTTGAGTAAGCACTCAGATATGAACCTGATGATGCGTCAAAGTATTTACCTACAGCGCCTACTGTTTCCAATGTACCATACGGAGAAATAGCGTCGGCGTTACCGGTAACACCGTAACCTGCCCTCAATTTCAAATCGGTAATCCAGTCAACATTAGCTAACAGGTCTTTTTTAAAGCGGTAAGCAACGTCAAATGACGGGAAAGTACCCCACTGGTTTTGCGAACCAAACTTTGAAGAACCGTCACGGCGTATTGTTGCTGTAACATAAATACGTCCGTCATAATTATAGGCGGCACGGGCAAAATAAGAGATCAGGATATAATCATCTTTGTAAGAGAAAATTTGGTTGAACTGAGAGTTGCCTGCACCAAGGTTATTATCCAGTTGCTCTGGTATAATATATTGCTGACCCAACCCCGCGAAATTGCTGTATAAATAATCATTATACTCGTACGCAGCAATAAAATTCAGCGTGCTTTTTCCAAATGTTTTATCAAAATTCAAGTGGAGGTTACCTTTGTAGGAATTGGTATTTTCCTGTGCTTGAGCTCCCTGATTAACATTTCCTAGATCGGAAGAGCG
>JAFAKI010000357.1 GCA_019235595.1 Mucilaginibacter sp.
TTTCGCCTTTTACGATAGCCTCGTAAGTTTTGGCACGACCGATCACGTCGTCAGATTTCACGGTCAATATTTCCTGCAGGATGTTGGCGGCACCGAATGCTTCGAGCGCCCAAACCTCCATCTCACCAAAACGCTGGCCACCGAACTGGGCTTTACCACCCAGCGGCTGTTGCGTAATCAGCGAGTATGGCCCGATAGAACGCGCGTGCATCTTATCGTCAACCATGTGGCCCAGTTTCAGCATGTAGATGATACCTACTGTAGTTGGCTGATCAAAACGATCACCAGTTAAACCATTGTACAGATAAGTTCTGCCTGATTCTGGTAAGCCTGCTTTAGCAATCCACTCTTCTACTTCTTCGTGGCTTGCACCGTCGAAGATAGGAGTAGCGAATTTCACGCCCAGCTCTTTACCTGCCCAGCCCAATACGGTTTCGTAGATCTGGCCCAGGTTCATACGCGAAGGTACACCCAGTGGGTTCAGAACGATATCAACAGGCGTTCCGTCTTCCAAGAATGGCATATCTTCGTCACGAACAATACGGGCAACAATACCCTTGTTACCGTGACGTCCGGCCATTTTATCACCCACTTTCAGCTTACGTTTCTTAGCGATGTAAACCTTAGCCATCTGAACGATACCTGATGGAAGCTCGTCACCTACGCTGATCGCGAATTTATCGCGACGGTAAGCACCTAATTCCTCATTTACCTTGATGCCATAGTTATGAAGAAGAATCTTGATTTGATCATTCTTGTCATCATCAGTAGTCCATTTGGTTGGGTTGATATTTTCATAGTTCAACTCAGCCAGGATTTTCTGGGTGAACTTAACACCTTTTGGTACCAGCAACTCTTTGTAAACATTGTAAACACCTTGTGATGTTTTACCATTTACGATCTCGAATAATTTGTCGATCAAAATATTCTTCAGATCCTTCATTGCCTTTTCGTGCTTGGTATCAAGCTTATCCAGCTGTGCTTTTTCTTCAGCTTTTGAAGTTTTCTTTGCACGTGAGAACAATTTGGTATCGATAACCACACCATTGATTGATGGCGGAGTTTTCAGCGATGCGTCTTTCACGTCACCTGCTTTATCACCAAATATGGCACGTAACAATTTTTCTTCCGGTGAAGGATCAGACTCACCTTTTGGAGTGATCTTACCGATCAGGATGTCGCCTTCTTTCACCTCAGCACCGATACGGATGATACCGTCTTCATCAAGGTCTTTAGTAGCCTCTTCTGATACGTTCGGGATATCCGGTGTCAACTCTTCTTCACCGCGTTTAGTGTCACGAACTTCAAGTTCAAACTCTTCAACGTGTAATGAAGTAAATATATCCTGCGACACAACGCGCTCTGAGATCACGATCGCATCCTCAAAGTTATATCCCTGCCAAGGCATGAATGCTACTTTAAGGTTACGGCCCAATGCCAGCTCACCATTTTGTGTTGCATAACCTTCGCAAAGCACCTGGCCTTTTTCAACCCTTTCGCCTTTCTTAACGATCGGTTTCAGGTTCATGGTAGTGCTTTGGTTGGTTTTCTTAAACTTAGTTAACAGGTAAGTCTTGCTATCACCATCAAATGATACAAGGCGCTCGTCCTCGTTACGGTCGTATTTGATACGGATCTCGGTTGCATCAACATACTCAACCACACCATCACCTTCAGCGTTAATCAGCGTACGGGAGTCTTTCGCTACACGGCCTTCCAAACCTGTACCTACTATCGGCGCCTCAGGGCGCAGCAGCGGCACAGCCTGGCGTTGCATGTTCGAACCCATCAGCGCACGGTTAGCGTCATCGTGTTCCAGGAATGGAATCAGCGATGCGGCTATCGAAGTGATCTGGTTCGGAGCAATATCCATGTAATCAAGTCTTTCAGGCTCAATTACCGGAAAGTCACCCTCAAAACGTGCTTTAACACGCGGAGTTGCAAAAATACCTTTGTCGTCATATACCGCATTTGCCTGACCGATGGTTTTACCATCTTCGTCTTCGGCAGACAGGTATACAACTGGCTCATCAACTGCTACTACACCATTATCAACGCGTTTGTATGGGGTTTCGATGAAACCTAAGTTGTTGATCTTGGCGTGAACGCAAAGTGAAGAGATCAGACCGATGTTCGGACCTTCGGGGGTTTCGATGGTACACAAACGACCATAGTGGGTATAGTGTACGTCACGAACCTCGAAACCGGCACGCTCACGTGACAGACCACCCGGACCTAAGGCTGACAGACGACGCTTGTGCGTGATCTCTGCCAGTGGGTTGGTTTGATCCATGAACTGAGAAAGCTGGTTGGTACCGAAGAACGAGTTGATCACCGATGACAATGTACGTGCATTGATCAAATCAGTTGGTGTGAACACCTCGTTGTCACGGATGTTCATACGTTCACGGATGGTACGTGCCATACGTGCCAGACCTACGCCGAACTGAGCATATAATTGCTCACCTACAGTACGTACACGACGGTTTGACAAGTGATCGATATCATCCACCTCAGCTTTTGAGTTGATCAGTTTGATCAGGTATTTAACGATTGCAATAATGTCTTGCTTGGTTAAAACCTTGGTCTCATCTGATGTATCCAGCTGAAGCTTGCGGTTGATGCGGTAACGGCCCACATCACCCAGGTCATATCTTTTATCAGAGAAGAACAAACGATCGATGATACCACGTGCTGTTTCCTCATCAGGTGGTTCAGCGTTACGTAATTGACGGTAGATGTGCTCAACCGCTTCTTTTTCTGAGTTAGAAGTATCTTTTTGTAAGGTATTATATATAATAGTATAATCACCGCTGGTGGCAGCATCTTCCTTGTTTAGGATGATAGTTTTTACACCTGCGTCAATGATCATATCAATATGGTCGTCTTCCAAAACGGTTTCACGCTCAAGGATGATCTCATTACGGTCGATAGACACTACTTCACCGGTATCCTCATCAACAAAGTCTTCAACCCATTTTTTTAGAACCCTTGCTGCAAGTTTACGGCCGATATATTTTTTCAGACCTGATTTGCTCACTTTCACTTCGTCAGCCAGCTCAAATAATTCCAATATATCTTTATCAGAATCGTAGCCGATAGCACGAAGCAGCGTAGTAACCGGGAATTTCTTTTTACGGTCGATGTAAGCGTACATCACGTTGTTCACGTCTGTAGCAAACTCTATCCACGACCCTTTGAAAGGGATAACACGGGCAGAGTACAATTTAGTACCGTTTGTGTGGCGGCTCTGACCGAAGAACACACCTGGCGAACGGTGTAACTGAGATACAATTACACGCTCGGCACCGTTGATAACGAAAGTACCTTTAGGGGTCATGTACGGGATAGTTCCCAGGTACACGTCCTGCACGATAGTTTCGAAATCTTCGTGTTCAGCGTCATTACAAGATAAGCGAAGTTTCGCTTTCAATGGCACACTGTAGGTCAATCCGCGCTCAATACACTCACGTATATCATAACGTGGCGGATCGATAAAATAGTCAAGAAACTCTAAAACGAAGATGTTTCTTGAATCTGAAATTGGAAAATTTTCGGCAAACACTTTAAACAACCCTTCCTTGTGGCGGTTGTCTGAGGTGGTTTCCAATTGAAAAAATTCCTGGAAAGATTGCAACTGAACATCCAGAAAATCAGGATAATCCAATACTTTTCTGCTGGTTGCAAAATTTACTCTTTGATTATTTTTGTTTGCCAAGGGACTTTGATTTTAGTTTAATAACAAACTTTTCGGTAGATGTTTGATTAGATTTGAGATGCTTTTTGAGATATGAGATTTAAATGCCTATTAGTTGAAAGTTATTATTCAACTTGCAGTTCGTCTCAAATCTCATATCTCACGTCTCATATCTAAACTATATAAACGACAATAGACCCCGACCAAAACAGGTCGGAGTCTTATGTTAATTATGCCGGTTGAAGTTATTTAACTTCAACAACAGCTCCAGCTTCTTCTAATTGTTTTTTCAGAGATTCAGCTTCTTCTTTAGATACACCAGTTTTTACTTCTTTAGGTGCACCGTCAACAAGATCTTTAGCTTCTTTCAAACCAAGGCCGGTTAGATCTTTTACTAATTTAACAACTGCTAATTTAGCGCCTCCTGCTTCTTTCAGGATAACGTCGAATGCAGTTTGAGCAGCTTCAGCAACTGGAGCGTCACCACCACCAGCAGGAGCAGCAGCAACTGCAACAGCTGCAGCAGCAGGCTCAATGCCATACTCGTCTTTCAATATCTGAGCTAATTCGTTAACTTCTTTTACTGTTAAGTTTACCAACTGTTCAGCAAATGATTTTAAATCTGCCATTTTATTTTTACTTTTTTCTTTAAATACTTTGTTGTTTAATGCGGAACTTCTGGGCGTCCGTTAACCTCTTTCCTGTAATGTTTTAACAATTCCTGCCAGTTTATTTCCGCCTGACTGCAGACCTGAAATAACGTTTTTAGCTGGTGATTGCAGTAATCCGATAATCTCGCCGATCAACTGTTCTTTAGATTTCAGGTTGACCAGGGTATCCAACTGTTTGTCGCCGATAAATACTGACGAATCGATATAAGCCGCTTTTAAAATTGGCTTGTCACCAGTTTTTCTCAATTGTTTGATCAACTTTGCCGGAGCAGTTGCTGATTTTGAGAAAAGGATCGATGATGAACCTTTTAATGCATCATACATCGGGCTGAAATCACCGCCTACAGCTTCCATAGCTTTTTTGATCAAGCTATTTTTAGCCACCTGCATAGTGATGTCGCTTTCGAAAAATTTACGACGGATATCGTTTACTTTTGCAACCGTCAGATTAGAAGTATCGGTGATGTAAAAATTACCGTACTCTTTCATCTGTTCAGTAAGGGCAAGAACAAGCTCGTGTTTTTCTTCTTTATTCATGATTAGATCCCTGCTACTGTTTTAGTTTCAATTTCGATTCCGGGCGACATAGTTGAAGAGATATGGATACTCTTGAAATATGTTCCTTTAGCTGCTGATGGTTTTAATTTTGAGATAGTTTGCAATACTTCTAAAGCATTCTCATAAATTTTATCAGCAGGGAAAGATACTTTTCCTATTGAAGCATGGATGATACCGGTTTTGTCAACCTTAAAGTCGATCTTACCACCTTTTACCTCAGTAACTGCTTTACCAACTTCGGTAGTTACAGTACCTGATTTAGGGTTTGGCATCAGGTTACGAGGACCCAAAATACGGCCCAAACGTCCCACTTTAGCCATCACACTTGGCATAGTGATGATAATATCAACATCAGTCCATCCGCCTTCAATCTTGGCAATATAGTCGTCCAAACCAACAAAATCTGCACCTGCGTCCTTTGCTTCCTGCTCTTTGTCAGGTGTGCAAAGCACTAATACACGTACAGTTTTACCGGTTCCATGAGGTAAGGTTGCTATACCACGCACCATTTGATTGGCTTTACGCGGGTCAACACCTAAACGAACATCAATATCTACTGATGAATCAAACTTGGTATAGTTAATTTCCTTTACCAAAGCTGATGCATCCTGTAATGAATACGCTTTGTTAGCCTCAATTTTGGACTGTGCCGCTTTTTGATTTTTTGTTAATCTTGCCACTGTCTTAAACTGATTTGTATAAATTAATTGTTCCAGGGAGCTGTACCAGTTACGGTAATTCCCATACTTCTGGCAGTACCTGCCACCATTTTCATGGCCGATTCTACTGTAAATGCGTTCAAATCAGGCATTTTATCTTTAGCTATCGCCTCTACCTGGCTCCAGTTTACACTAGCAACCTTTTTACGGTTTGGCTCGGCCGACCCACTTTTGATACCTGATGCTTCCATTAACTGGATTGCTACAGGAGGGGTTTTGATGATAAAATCAAATGACTTGTCGACGTATACAGTGATCACTACAGGTAACACTTTACCAGGTTTGTCCTGGGTACGTGCATTGAACTGCTTGCAAAATTCCATGATGTTCACCCCTTTTGCACCTAAAGCAGGTCCAATTGGAGGCGATGGATTTGCAGCGCCGCCCTTCACCTGAAGTTTAACCATAGCACCGATTTCTTTTGCCATTTTATTAATTTTAATTAGTACTCAATGTTATAAGTGGAAGCTATGTAACATTTAAGCTCTTGTTTTAGATGTGAGATTTGAGACGTGAGATTTGAGATTAACTCGCTTCCGGTACTCCTCGCACTATCTGTATTAAATATTTTTTATGATTTAAAATCAGACATGAGTCTCATATCTCATATCTAACATCTCAAATCTATTCCTTCTCTACCTGCATGTAATTCAATTCAAGCGGCGTACG
>JAFAKI010000366.1 GCA_019235595.1 Mucilaginibacter sp.
AGTTTGTTATTTCAAATTAATAGATTTGATAGTTGAACCAATCCCGCTATAAATCCCCGTTATGAAAAGAAAATTTATTGCTTTGTTTGCTTTTGCAGCATCAGGGCTATTAGCAGCAAATGCTCAGCAGGCGCAGCAATACTCCGCAAAAAATAAAACGGTTAAAGTTTATGTGACCGAAAAAGGATCAGATAGCCGCCTCACAAATACCGAAACCCTGCATTTTGAAGATAAACCGCAGCCGGTTGAAACTGAAGTTGCTGTGTTTGTTGATCCTGCTAAAAAATTTCAGGCAATGATCGGCATAGGCGGTGCGTTAACCGATGCCTCGGCAGAAGTCTTTTACAAATTACCAAAGGATAAGCAAAAGGAATTTCTGACAGCTTATTATGATAAAACCAAGGGCATTGGTTACACTTTTGGTCGCACCAATATTCAAAGCTGCGATTTTTCGAGTGATAGCTACAGCTACATCCAAGACGGCGATGCTGCGCTCAAAACATTTGACATCAGCCACGATAAAAAATACCGTATTCCTTTTATAAAAGAAGCGATAAGTGCAGCAGGGGGGAAGCTAAACATTTTTGCCAGTCCATGGAGTCCACCGGGATTTATGAAAACTAATCATGATGTGTTGCATGGCGGAAAGCTGGAGAAAAAGTATGATCAAAGCTGGGCGAATTTTTATGGCAAGTTTATCAGAGCGTATGAAAAAGAAGGGATTCCTATCTGGGGATTGAGCGTACAAAACGAACCTATGGCTACCCAAACATGGGAGTCGTGCCTGTATACTGCCGAAGAAGAACGTGATTTTGTAAAGAATTTCTTAGGCCCAACATTGCAAAAACAAGGATTAGCAAGCAAAAAACTGATTGTATGGGATCACAACCGCGACTTACTGTATCAACGTGCGAGCACTATACTGGAAGACCCTGCAGCTGCAAAATATGTATGGGGCATAGGCTTCCACTGGTATGAAACCTGGACCGGCGCCGGAATGAATTTTGCGAACGTAAGCCTTGTTCATCAGGCATTCCCGGATAAAAACCTGGTGTTTACTGAAGGTTGCGCTGAGCGATATGATGCTACTAAGTTAAATGACTGGTCGCTGGGTGAGAAATACGGCACATCCATGATTAACGACTTTAACGGCGGTACCGTAGCCTGGACAGACTGGAACGTTTTACTGGACGAAAATGGTGGCCCCAATCACGTAGGCAACTATTGCTTTGCACCGGTTCATGCAGATACCAAATCAGGGAACCTGATCTATACCAACGCGTACTACTATATCGGGCATTTCTCAAAGTTTATTAAACCAGGAGCACGACGCATCGCCAGTGCAGCCAGCCGTGATAAACTTTTAACCACAGCTTACATCAACCCGGATGGTAAACTTGCGGTAGTGGTAATGAATAAAACCGACGAAAAGATAGATTACTTATTATGGATAAAGGGCAAAGCTGCGAAAGTGAACAGTAATCCCCATTCCATTGAAACATTGGTAGTTGAATAGCCTTACCACAGCCCCTCTCCAAAAAAGGAGAGGGGCTTTTTCATAGACTCCCGATCACCGATTAACTAGTAACTGGTTAACTGACTTCCGGTTAACTCACTCCGAGCGCAAACTCCGCACCGGATTCGCCAAAGCAGCCTTGATACTTTGGTAACTTACAGTCAGCAGTGTGATGATCACAGCACCGATACCTGTGATTACAAATTCCCACCACGCTATAGAGGTTCTGTACTGATAGCCTTGCAACCATTTTTTCATACAATACCAGGCTATTGGCGTCGCTATGATGATGGCGATAATCACCAGCGTAACAAAATCTCTTGACAATAACCGCCATATTGTAAGTACAGTTGCGCCTAATACTTTTCGTACTCCAATTTCTTTAGTGCGTTGCTCAGCCATAAACATGGCCATCCCAAATAACCCCAGACAACTGATGAAAATAGCGAGGCACGAAAAGAACCTGGTTAGTTTGCCTATCTTTTCTTCGGCGGCAAATTTTTTGGCATACTCTTCATCAGCAAAACTATATTTAAAAGGAATGGAGGGAATGATCTTTTTAAAGACGGCCGCTATTTTAGGCAGCGCGTCACCGGTGCTCATTAGGGGATTGATCCTGATAAATATCCAGTTTGGGTTGCCCCCCAGGCGAAAAATGGTAGGTTTTACCTGGTCATATGGCGATTCCATCACTATGTTTTTTATCACGCCGATGATCTTGTAGTCCTTGTCAATATTTAGCCATTTACTTTTCCAATGCACCGTTTCGCCTACCGGTTTTTTCAGCCCCATATATTTTGCTGCAGCTTCATTTATTACAAAGCCAGATGAATCGGTAATAAACTCTTTGGAAAAATCGCGCCCATCTTTGAATTGCCATCCAATTGTTTTTCCGTATCCCTGTGTTACACATAGTGTTCCAAAATTCTCTTCTGTATTAAGGTCTTTACCTTTCCAGTTAAAACCGCCATTGTGCGAAGATACCCCGGTAAGCGGGCTTTCACATTCGGCTATTTCGGTTACTGCGCCGGTATTTTTTAACTCGTTACGGAGCACATCGTATTTTCCAAGATAATCCATGGATGTTATTGGCACTACAACCAACCCATCGCGGGAGTAGCCGACAGGTCGGTTTTTACCAAACATCAACTGGTTATATACGATCATAGTACAAATAATTAATACAATCGAAACAGTGAATTGCATCACCACCAATACTTTGCGCGGAGTAGCGGCCATGCGGCCCGCCCGGAATGATCCTTTTAAAACTTTTACAGGTTGAAAAGAAGATAAATATAAGGCCGGATAAACTCCTGCCAACAAACCAGTGAACAAAACAAAACTGAAGCAAGACAGCCAAAACCATACGTTTTCAAAAGGTATCGCTATTTGCTTTGCGGCGAGATCATTCAGCAATGGCAAAGAAAGAATTGCGAGCAACAATGCTATCATGAATGACAAAAATGTTACCAACAACGATTCGCTAAAAAACTGGTAGATCAATTGCAGCCTGGCCGAACCAATCGCTTTACGTATGCCCACTTCTGTAGCTCTTTTTTCAGAACGGGCTGTACTAAGGTTCATGAAATTTATGCAGGCCAGCAGCAATACGAAAGCACCGATAATAGCAACTATCCAAACAAACCGAATCGGGCCGTTATCGGTAACACCATCTTTAAAGTTCGAATACAGGTGCCAGTTTTTCATTGGATTAAGCAATATCTCAGGCTTTGAATCCACTTCATGCTTCATATTATCAAGGTGCCTGATCACATTGAGCTCGGCATCTTTGATGTTTGCTGCAACTTTATTCAAGTCGGCGTCGGGCTGAATTTCGGCATATATAAAGAAATGGTGGTTGTCCCAGGCCATTGAACTCAGCTGTGTATTACCGGCAGCGTACAAATCCCAGGGCATAAAAAACTGTGTTTCGTGGAATTGAGTATTTTGCGGCAGGTCTTCAAATACCCCCGTCACTTTGACGGCCGTTGTGCTATGGACATCCCAGGTATCGCTTACATTCACTGTTTTATCTAATGGGTCGCTATTGCCAAAGAGTTTCTTTGCAGCGGAGGCCGAAAGTAAAACGGAATGCGGATCGTTAAGGGCTGACCATGAGCCACGAAGCATTTTCAATGTTAACATTTCGGGCGCCGCTGCGTCAATATATTGTCCTGCTTGCGCGATTTTGTTTTCGCCTTGAGACAAATAGTAATTACTTGTTTCGGTAGCCGTTATGATATGCTTGAAATTGCTCTGATAGTTCGTCCTTAGTTCATTAACCACCTTGTAAGGCATGTGCTCCCACACTTTGACGCTGCCAAGGAATTTCTGTTTTTGCGTTACCTGTACAATGCGGTTGTAGTTTTGATGATATTTATTGAACGACAATTCATCCCATATCCACAAACCAATTAGTATAGCTACTA
>JAFAKI010000061.1 GCA_019235595.1 Mucilaginibacter sp.
TAAGGCGCCATCTACCAAAATCAACAGTGGACCGCTGCCCGATTTGTCGTAAGCTATTTGAGTGCCGTCTTTTGAAATTGCTTTTTCCATGATTTCTAACGGATGAACCTGAATTAATCCAATACATTGCACTGATAACCATTTTCGATCACCAGCCGGGCAATTTTTTCCTGCGGGATGTTTTTGCCTTCCACACGAAGAATCTTGTCACAATCCTCCAGGTCAAAATTGATACTGAACATGGGGAATTGCTCCGACAAAACATCCAGTATTCTTTTTGCCTGTATTTTACGCGTCACATTTGTTTTATACACTTCAACCATGTTCAGTACCATTGCCATGACTATTGAGTTTTTAGTTTATGATAATAGATATATGAGCCGAAAAGCAAGGCAATAAAAATAAAATTCGGTGCCCAGTTGGCTGCCGGGTCGCCGACCGCTATAAATGAATAGGTGGCTCCGGCAAGGTCAAAAAAGAAACCTGCATAAGCCCATTCTTTTAACCGCGGGAATCCGGGTACCAGAAGCGCGACAACGCCCAGTATTTTAGCCACTGCCAAAAATTTAAATATATACAGCGGATAGCCGATATGTTTGGCAATCACATCACCTTGTGGATTGGGAATAAAGGTGCTAATAGCGGAAAATAGCATTAACGCTAAGATTAACGCAGTAAACACCCAATAAAGAATTTTTGTTGTTTTCATTGTCTTATGTGATTTAGTATTGATTACATATTTTTTAATTTCTTCTGTAAACTTTAAGAGCTGAATTTATTGAATCTACTTTTTAGTATTTACTTTTTCCCGCTTCTCTTCTTTTTGGATTGCATTTCTTTCAGATAATTATCCAGTGAATCAAACCGGGCTTCCCAAAACTGTTTGTACTGTTCCACCCAGTCGGACACTTCATTCAGCCTTTCCAGTTTGCCTTCACAAAAACGCTCCCGCCCCTGCTGCTTTATCTCGAGCAGCCCACACTCGGCCAATATTTTCATGTGCTTGTAGATGGCAGCCCTACTTACATCAAAATTCTCACTCACCGCATTTATATTAAGCGACTTGTGCGCTATCATCCCTAAAATCTCCCTCCTCGTCGGGTCGGCAATCGCCTGAAACACATCTCTTCTCATACAATATGAAACCTTTTGGTTTCAAATATAAATGCAACCTTTTGGTTTCACAAGTTTTTTTGGAAAAAAATTCAAAGAACAATCATCAATACAAACTTAATGGCAAAATAAGAGCTATGAAACAGCTAAATGCGGCAATACGGAGGGCGAATTGCGACAGGAAGTTTAAGTTTTTAACCAGGGACTTTAGTCAACTCACCGCGTCTGGTCCAGAAATATATGGCTATAATTACCGATACAACCGGAAGGACAGCTCCAAATTCGTCGATAAAATATTTAGTATGACCGGTGTCTTTTGTAAGGGGCGTAAAAATGGCCTGGATAAAAAGATTATGGCTTGCATTCAGGATAGCCGCCGGCCACAAGCTGTTCGATCTTAACCTAAACCATGTTAAAGCAAAACTATTGCTAACTACCATTACGGTAAAGCAGCTAAGGCCATACCATGCAGGAGTGCCGCTATTGTAATCAGCAAAAAGAAGTATCGGGAAATGCCATACTGCCCAGCAAATACCGGTGATCAGGGAGGTTTTGGTATAATTGGTTATTTTAAATAGTTCAGGAACCAGAAACCCACGCCATCCTATTTCTTCGCCTAAAGCAGCAGCGGTGTTATAGCCCATTCCAAAAATACCCATGAAAATTAAATATAGCAATAAGCTAATGGCTACAGGCAGATGCTGCCATCCGAATGAGGTAGTCACCTGGTTAAAAAAATCCTTATTATAAAATGCGCCCCAACCGGCCAGCCATACTATTAAATAAGTGACTAAGGCATACAGCATAGGCAAAATATAGCTCCATATAGCATAGCGCGTTTCGGGCCATTGCCAGGCAATGGCTGATATTCGTCTGTTCAGTATCCTCGAAGTAATTAAGGCTGATAATCCAGGCGACCACATCAAACCTATAACATACAAATTAAAACCACTGCTCAGTTTCCCGGTGCGAATGATCAGGAAGTAAAATATGGAACTTAATACCAGGGTGGTCAACAAAAAAATAGCAATTGCCTTACGGCTTTGTGAAGGGGTTTCCATGCTTTATTGAGTTGAGGTTGAACAGAAAAAGCAGCAAATAAGTGATATATAAATATATCCGATAAATTATTGGAAACAAAATAATAATCAGGTTACTGGATTAACAGTTTCCTGAAGGCGACACTATCGCCTCTGAAGGCATCAAAATCTACGGTATGGTTGATACCGCTTATAGTAGCACTGTCCGAATGCTGCCAGAAAAGCCATTGGGTTTCAGGGCTCAGGTTGAGTTGGGCATGGTGGTAATGCGCGATCCATAAAGGATACCCATCGAAATAGCCTTCCAGGTAATCCTGGTAAAATTTGATACCCGAATAAATGATCGGTTTTACGCCGGTCTTATTTTGAACATAGGTTAAAAACGCCTTCAGCTCCTGGCGCATTTTATCCGGAGTACTGCCGTTGAGTTCTTCTATATCCACCACCGCGGGCAGATCGCCTTTTTCAACTTTAACCGTTTGCAGAAAGAATTTTGCCTGCCATTTGCCGCTTTTGGCTGGCTTAAAGTAATGGTATGCGCCACATATGATCCCAACCTTGGCCGCCTCGCGCCAGTTACGCTGAAAGTAAGAATCGACCAACATTATTCCTTCTGTGGCTTTAATAAAGGCAAAACTGATGTGAATACTATCTTCTTCCATTTTTTTTACCTTTTGCCAGTCTATCTTCCCTTGTGCATAGGAAACATCAATGCCATGCACAGCGTATTTATCGGGTATCCGGATATTGAAGCTTTTATAGGTTCGGTAATGTGGCTCTTCGCCTATATCCCGAATCCAGCGCCAGGTCGACGTAAATGTCTTCACCACATAACCATAATAAAAAGGAGATAACAATACCAGCAGCATACCGGCAATAGCAATTTTTATTTGTATGGACCAACCCTTGCCTTTTTTCTTTTTCACGGGGGTCTTTTTTCTTGCAGGTGCTTTTGTAGATGTGGTAGTTTTTTTATTAGGAGTGGGCACGGGCCAAAAATACAAAATGATGTATTAAATAACAGCTTGATAACTGATGTGTTGAAAAAGTTCAAACACCGATAAAATGCTTTTAAACTGCCATGCATAAAACCAATACTTCTTTAACAAAGCCAACCCAGGGCGACTAATATTCGTAATAGATTTAAATAAAAATCAACTTTAAATAAAACATTTGGCTTTTTTACGTTATTACCATTTAAAAGTCCAATTTTATACCCTTTAAGTTAAAATGAAAAATAATATACTCTGGTTATTTTGCGGGTTTGGATTAATAGTGCTCATCAGCTCCTGTTCAAAAGATAAAACGAAACCGGTTACTACCACAACGTCAACTTTGGGTTTGTACGAATACGGCGTAGATAGCGGCCGACGCGCATTTATCCCTGTTACTAAAATTGGCAACCAATCTGTGGAATATTATAGCGTATTTGACACCGGATCTTCCGGGATGACCATTGACGCGCACGGCATTATACCGGACGCCATGATAAGTAGTACGGGTATATCATTTACAGGCGATTCTGTTACGGTAAATGGCATTACTATTATCGCAGGGCAATATACCCTTAGCTATGGCAACAAAACGGGTTTAACCAAGGAATATGGTTACCTGGCCTACGCCCCTGTTACTATTGGCGATGCCAACGGAAGTACAAGTGCCAACAGGGTTCCTGTATTTTTGTACTACAAGGTGGTTGATGTTACTAGCGGAAAGACGATGACCGTAAATCATTCATTGGATATTTTTGGTGTTGGCCCGGGTAATAGCTATGCAAATTCGGCGATAGAAAGTCCGCTGGTCTATTTTAACCATGATCCCGGTTTGATCAACGGGTTCAAACTTGCTGTGCTACCCAGGGGTCAGTTTAGCAGCACGGGGACATATGTAGCCGGGTTGTTGAAGATCGGGTTAAGTTCGGCAGATATTACTTCAAACGGGTTTATCATGCACCCGCTTACTTATGGCGGTGCCGGAGGATACTCTTCCAACATAGCGTCAACGGTAACTTATAACGGACAAACCGTGAGCACCAATGTGTTATTTGATTCGGGTACCCCACTTATCTCAACCATCGAAAACAGGCTGGCTGTGACCAGCACCGGGCCATTGCCTGCAAGTACGCAGGTTACCGTTACCACCAACATGGGATTTACTTACACTTATACCACCACCAACACCACCAATTTAACGCAGGTTGAGAATCCAAATGTAACAGGCGATTACCGCACCATATTCGGCATCGACTTTTTTATGGCTAATGAATTCCTGACGGATTACGTACATCACCAGATTGGGTTGAAGAATAATTAGTGTTGAGTTATCATAACCTCGTTTCAAACATTCCTCTGTGTTGACTCACCCCGAATGCGCTACGCTGTTCGACCCTCTCTATGGCAAGCCATAAAGAGGGTGAAGAAAAAACAAAAAATGAAAATCCCTTCTTTACCGCTTGCGGTAGAGAGGGTGGTCGAGCGCAGCAATGACCGGGTGAGTCAAAT
Source organism: Mucilaginibacter sp. (assembly GCA_019235595.1). GTDB lineage: Bacteria > Bacteroidota > Bacteroidia > Sphingobacteriales > Sphingobacteriaceae > Mucilaginibacter. The sequence goes on from JAFAKI010000061.1 coordinate 4,655, forward strand.
AGGCGACATACATACCTTATTGCATTACCATAGTATTAAATAATCAATCCGATTTCTCTAAAACAAGCAACTTGCAATATTTTTATACCGATTTTGCAAGTTGTATTTGATGAAAAGAAGAACCGCGCTCAAGATGTCGGGGTTATACCTATTGACCCCCGCTTTAAAAAAGCTGGATACCGGCATTGAGAAAAGAAAAGTTTTAAGAGTAGCTCACCTTACCGATATTCATTTGAAGGATCAGTTCGGCGCGCCCGGCAAACTGGTGAAATGTCTGCACCACGTTCAGCAACAGAATCCGAAAGTCGATCTTATACTCAATGGCGGTGATATTGTCTTTGATATGAACAAGGAGAATATCGATACCATCAACAAGCAATGGGCGCTTACTCACAACATCATGAAAGCCGAATGCAGTTTGCCCATACGCTATTGCCTGGGCAATCACGATATCTGGTGGAACGAGGATGACAAGAGTCAGGCGCTGTATGGCAAAAAATATTCGATGGATCAGCTGCAGCTATCCAAAGCGTACTATAGCTTTGAGAACAGTGGCTGGAAATTCATCATCCTTGACAGTGTTCACCTGGACATTGACGGCACGTGGTACATCGGCAAACTGGGCGATGAGCAATTTGCATGGCTCGAAAATGAATTAAATACAACCGATCCCAAAACTCCGGTGCTGGTGATGTCACATATTCCGATCCTTACGGCTACGCTCATGATCGAAGACAATATCGTAAACAAATGGGAAATGCTGGGCGGCGATATGCATACGGATACCTCAAAAATTATCAAGTTGTTCTACCAACACCCCAATGTGAAACTATGCCTGAGCGGGCATATTCATCTGCGCGATAAAGTAGTTTATAATAACGTAACCTACATCTGTAATGGCGCAGTAAGCGGCGCCTGGTGGGAAGGTAATAAGCGTGAAACCGTTCCGGGTTATGGCTTGATCGACCTGTATGATGACGGTAGCTTTGACGAAGCTTACGTGAATTACTAGCAATTTTACAGCCTTCTGAACAGATGCTTTTCTATCCGCTGCATCACCTGTGCCCGGTAGCTTTTGCTGATAGGTAATATATGATCGGCTAAAATCACTTCATTATTGTCGATAGTTTGGATAGCATTTACAGCCACGATATAGGATTTATGTATCTTAATGAACAAACCTTCCGGGAGCTGGCTTTCCATCCCTTTAAAACTCATATAAACAATATGCTTCTTGTTTTTGGTATAGAGGATGACATAGTTTGACAAAGCTTCGACGTAAAGAATATCTTCTATCAACACTTTCTCTATTTTTTGGTTTGATTTGATGAAGAAGTAATTCTCTACCTGCGTTACCTCGTGCCGAAGCCTTAAACTCAAATAGGCCTGCACCTTCAGCACCGCTTTAAAAAATCGTTCAAAGCTTATTGGTTTAAGCAAATAGTCCATCACATTCAGCTCATAGCCTTCAATAGCGTATTCTGGGAAAGCGGTAGTAAATATGACGAGGGGCGGATTGTTCAAATTCTTCAAAAAATCGATTCCGGTAATTTTGGGCATCTGGATATCCAGGAAAACCAGATCAATATGATTATTTTGAAGCGCCGTGCTTGCTTCAATGGCGTTTTTGCATATAGCCGTAGCATGCAGAAATTCTATCTGGTCAATATACTCCAAAATTCCCTGACGGGCTATCGGCTCGTCATCTACAATCAAACAATTAATCATTATACTGCAATTTGAGTACGGTTTGAAAAATGTTCTCTTCCTTATTAATGTTTAATTCATGTTTTTCCGGGTAAAGCAGTTCCAGGCGCCTTTGCAGGTTTTGTATACCCAAACCACCCGTTTGCATTAAATGTTTCTGCCCTGCCGCCTGGTCGTAGGTATTCAACGCATCAATGATCAGCGTATCATTGTTCTGCTTTTTAATAGTGATTTGTATCCTGTTTTTCCCCGCTTCTTTAAAATTCGAAATATGCTTGAATGCATTCTCTACAATCGGCAATATCAACAAAGGGGCTATTGAAAAATCATCCATTTCGCCCTCGACAGATAAGTTAATATCCGAATCTTTCTCTACCCGCAGGGTTTGAATAGCCACGTAATTTTTGATGTAATGCAGTTCCTTTTGTATGGGGATTTTATCGGTATTGCATTCATAAAGTTGATAGCGCAGCATTTCAGAGAACTTCTCGACAGTAAGACGGGCATCAGTATTGGCTTTATCTATCTGGAAATAGATGGTGTTCATCACATTGAAAAGAAAATGTGGGTTTACCTGCGAGCGCAGGAAGTTGAGCTCGGAAGTCACTTTTTCCTTTTCTATTTCCAGTATCTGCTGCTCCATAAAATAACGGTCGATAATTATTTTGATGATACAGCTGATGGAGATGAGGCTGATATCTATCAACACAGTTTCAAAAAACAGGGAAATAGTTCGCAAAAACGACCCGAATACAGGTATCCCGGTAACCAGCTGATAAATGTATAACGCAAATAAAAACGTAACCACCGCATTTAAAAAAGCCAGCAGCAGCAGATAAGAAATAAAAGCGCCGATTTTGCGGGTATAAAGGTATCTCGGGGTTAGTTTATAAGCGGTATAATAACAAACGGGTACAGCTGTACCAAGGATGATCATATGGCCCCACCATTGCGGAATCCAGGGTGTACGCGGATTATAATTGATGAGCATGATAATGAATGACGCCACCATCCACGTAAGTATGTAGAATACCTTGTATTTGCTGAGCCAGTACACTATATTTTTTGCCATTAGGCGCCCATTTTAATGTAAATGCAAGTTACGACCATTGTAAGAGGTGTCAACTCCCTTACGTCAAGTATTTTACGCTCATCGTCAAGTATTTAGCCCATGATGTATAATGAAAGAAAAAGTGATTTGCAGCAATGGTACTTTTAAATATACAAGTTGTATTCCTATTTAGGAATCTTTGGTTGAGGTTGGTTTGATATGAATACCGGTCTGGGCAGGACCGGTATTCTTTTTGTTTTTTTTAGTTGTAAAGCATAATTTCTTTATTCGCCTTGGCAAACACCCGTTTATTAGCAATAACCTGCAGGGCGACGGCTAAAAAACCAATGTCTTTCAGCACGAAAAAGTCGGTAACCGGGACGCCATCCATTGTTTTCCATATACCCGGTGTGGTTAACAAGAAACTAAGCGTGGTTAAAAATATAATTGCCGCCAGGTAGCCCCCAATTAACCCCGCACGGTTGCTCCAGAATGAAGCGATGAGCAATATTGCTGTGGTTATTTCAAATATCCCGATAAAATCAGATACCTGTCGCACGCCGCCAATGGCGTACATCCAGCTCATCAGAAAACTGTGCTCAACATAAGGCATTATACCCAATGCCTCTGACGGGGTAAATTTTAATATCCCTATCCATAATAAAACGAGCGATGTCCCTGCCACGCCCAGCGTGTAACCTGTTTTTTTAGTGTTCATAATTGGTCTTGTTTTTTAATAATTCCTTTTTGCTTGCTTAGTCGGTACCGGCTTCGGAACATTACAAAGTCGGAGGTTTTTTATTGGAGACTCTTTTTCATAGGTTTGCCCCAATGGAACATGTATTGGACAACCCACCCTGGAATGCATTAATATCCGGCAATCAAAATCTTTATTATGGTAACGACCATATTCGGTATTTTGACCGGGATGTATCGCCATTTGTAGGATTTAAGGAGAATACAAAAGAGAACTTTGAGGAGCTTTACCATATGGTGCCCGAAGGCAGGGTATTCTTATTTGTGGCACCTGTCGAAGATGAAATACCTGCTCCATGGGAAGTATTGAACTGCATAAAGGGCAACCAAATGATCTATGAACATGGTGGCGCTATTGGTGAAACAACTCTCGAACTGACTCCTTTATCGCAGGAACATGTTCCTCAAATGCTTTCATTAACCAAACTAACCAATCCCGGGCCATTTGCTGAGCGAACGATTGATTTCGGCCACTATTGTGGCATTTTTGAAAATGGAGAACTGGCTGCAATGGCTGGTCAGCGCCTGCACGCCTTTAACTATGCAGAAGTAAGCGCCGTATGCACACACCCAGATCATACCGGGAAAGGCTATGCCCGGCAATTGTTGATCCATCAGATCAATCGCATCAGGTCAGCGGGTGAAATACCTTACTTGCACGTCCGTTCGGATAACGACCGCGCAATAAAAGTTTACGAGAGTTTGGGCTTTGTTACCCGCTGCAACGTTTGGTTTTCGGTGATCCAAAAAGCGAATAAAGTTCAATGCTGATCTTGTTTTTTCATTAAGTTTGATTTCTAATCAAATCTATCTGCTATGAGAATTGCAACCTATAATGTAAACGGAATCAACAGCAGGCTGCCTGTATTGCTTCGCTGGCTTGGCGAAACCCAACCGGATATTGTTTGTCTGCAGGAGTTAAAAGCACCGCAGGAAAACTTCCCGGAGCAACCCATAAAAGATGCCGGCTACACTGTAATATGGCATGGCCAGAAAAGCTGGAATGGCGTTGCGATGCTCGCCCGGGGTCTCGAAATAAAAGAACGCAGGAGAGTGCTTCCCGGCGACCCTGAAGATTTGCATAGCCGCTATATTGAAGCCGAGGTGGGTGGCATTATTGTAGGCGGTCTGTACTTGCCCAATGGCAACCCTGCTCCCGGACCAAAATTTGATTATAAACTGAGCTGGATGGAACGGTTCATTACCCATGCTGCCGACCTGTTCGCATCCGGCCAACCAGTAGTACTAACGGGCGATTATAATGTAATACCTACCGAGATCGACGCTTACAAACCAGAGCGCTGGGTGGAAGATGCCTTATTCCGTCCCGAAACACGCGCTGCTTTCAAACGTTTATTGGATCAGGGCTGGACGGATGCCATACGCAAACTGCATCCGCAGGAAACCATTTACACCTTTTGGGATTACTTCCGCGATGCTTACAGTCGCAATGCAGGGCTCAGGATAGATCATTTCCTGCTGAGCCCGCAAGTGGATAGCCGGCTGAAATCGGCCGGCGTAGACCGTCATGTGCGAGGATGGGAAAAATCAAGCGATCATGGCCCGGTTTGGATTGAAATTGCGGACTAATTACGCACGAACGCCACCTGGGTATTTGGCCAGGGCATTGGGTGGATGATTATCTTCCCATTTCCCACAGAAATCCTATGATTTGTTGAAAAAATACGGTAACCCGCGCCGCTCGTTAACCGTACACCTTTCTAATTGTAAATGAAATAATTATCTCATTTTATAATTGGATTGGGTTCCTATCGTTATACATTTTATAATTTAAAGATTCTGTGCGGAAACATATAGTAGTAATAGAGAATGATCAGCCCCGCCTGGCGGTCATCACCACAAATTTGGAAGAGGCCGGTTATATCGTTACCGGTTTGCAGTCTTTCTCTTCGATGCAGGATCTTCTGTTTTTACGGCCCGATTGCTTTATCATTAATGAGTGGCTCCCGGAAATTAGCGGGCACGCCATATGCCTGATGCTGAAAGCCAAAGTACAAACCAGAAACACACCTGTGATCTTGATATCCGACCTGTTTGATGAGGAGCCCCGCGAAAATCGCTGCGATGCCGACCTGATCCTGAAACGACCTTTTCAGCCTTATAACCTGGTACAGATCGTTTCATTATTGATCAGGAAAGCAGCGTTGACACATAATTGATCGTTTTTGCTGTTCTGGCTGTCCTGATGGTTAACTGAACTTAAAAATACTCAAAAGGATGATCATAAAAAATATGGTTATCTGTGCCAGGTGAAACAATTTAATATTGCCGATCACATCGTTGGCTTTTTCGCCGGCGTCCAGGCTTTTTTTCAATTTTGTCATTTGCCTAAGGCCGACCAAAAAACCATTCAGGATAATTGTCAGGATCAATCCCAGTTTAATTTGAAACCATATCTGATGGGCAAATGCCCCATGCGTTACTATCATCATGCCCGTTCCTGAAATAATAAGCAACGCGGCGCCAATTCCAAGCAGAGCCCCCATTTTGTCCATCAAGTTTAATAAACTCAGCGACGGGCCGCCTTCATTTCGCAGACTTTTAGAAAAAACATTGAAAGTTACCGTCTCTACCACTGTTGTTCCGGCCATTAAAGCTAATCCCGCAAGGTGGGCGATCAAAAATATATTTAGCAAAATCATGATATTCATTTTAATAAGTTTTTAAAGATTGATTTTTAAAAAGAAGGAAGCTGGTTATCACCATATACACTGCGGTAAGGCCATGTATTAGCAGGTGCTGAATATCCGAAGGGCCATTGGTTGCCAGCACGATCAGGCAGTCGGTAGCGGGCACGACAATGGCCGCAGTAAACACCCATGCAGCTGCCCTTTTCATTCCAAAAAGCAGGAGCGGCAAAAGCGCAAGACCCGAAAATATATCGCGTATACCTTTTATGCGGCCAAAAGCGATATCGCTGTTACTTGATAAAGGTATGCCATATCCAGCGGCGTTTACCTTAGGGCTGACAATAAACCCCACTCCTATAAAAATTATCCCTAGTGCGATCACCAGTACCATCCAGAAAGATGCCGACCAGGCACCCCACTTGTTGTTTTCATTAATTGTTTTCATATGCTGTTACTTGTTTTAACAGCACAAAATTCACGAATGAAAATCCCCGGTTCATTCACCTGGGTTAATTAATGCTTGCCGGCTATACGTTTTCTGATGCGGCTTAATGATTGCGGCTTGATACCGACATA
>JAFAKI010000091.1 GCA_019235595.1 Mucilaginibacter sp.
GGCGGTCTGCCTGATTTTATGAAGCTGAAAGTAGTAGAGCCTTTAAATACGTTGTTTAAAGATGAGGTTCGAAAAGTAGGCAAAGCTTTAGGCATTGATCAGAATATTTTAGGCCGCCACCCATTCCCGGGCCCCGGACTGGCTATCAGGATATTAGGCGAGGTTACTCCGCAAAAAGTACAGATATTACAGGAAGCCGATGCAATTTATATCAACAATTTGCGCTCGGCCGGTGTTTACGATAAAGTTTGGCAGGCAGGCACCATCTTTTTACCGGTGCAATCGGTAGGTGTTATGGGCGACGAGCGTACTTACGAAAACGTGGTATGTCTTCGCGCGGTGGAATCATTGGATGGCATGACGGCCGACTGGTGCCATCTCCCATACGATCTGCTGGCCAAAATCTCAAACGAGATCATCAACAACGTAAAAGGTATCAACCGGGTAGTATATGACATCAGTTCGAAACCACCGGCCACTATCGAGTGGGAATAAGTGGTTACTTTTAGCAGGTATTGTTGCGTTGGCGGCATGTTCGCCAAAGGTGCGTACTGTTTCTGCTCCTGCCAAAACCGGCACTTCTGAAACAAAAAAAGACGCCGTAAAAGCGGCAGAGAAACCGGCAATAGTAAGGGTAACTACCATATCCTTGCTATTGCCCTTTACCTTGGATGATCTGAACGCTGGAGCGCAATATACGCCGGCTACTTTGAGTCGGGCAAACCTATCGTTGGATTATTACCAGGGATTTAAACTGGCCTTGGATTCACTCACTGCAAAAGGATACAACTATAAATTGCAGGTATTTGATACCAAAGATGCGCCCTCAACAGCAAGTAACCTGGCATATACACCGGCCATCCGCACCAGCGATCTGGTGGTCGGCCCGGTATTTCCCGATGATTTGCAGGCGTTTACCGGCGTACTGTCCGGCTCAGGCAAGATGATAACTACTGTATCGCCCCTTTCACCTGCCGCTCCGGCAACGGTTAAAGATCAGTTCCTTGTAACGGTGGCTACGCCGTTAGAATATCATGCATGGTCGGCAGCACAATACATTAACGATCATTACAAGCCAAAAAAGGTTTTTATTTTGAAATCGGGCTATAGCGAGGATAATAAATACATCACCCCGTTTAAGAAAGGGATAGATAGCCTGAGTAAACGCAAAACCAAAATCGTCGCCCCAACTATCGTTCGCGGCAGGTTGGATGAGTTAGTACCACAACTTTCAACAACCGAGGAAAACGTATTTGTGATACCATCCACCAACCAGCAATTCCTGACGGTTACGCTTCACTCCCTGGATTCACTGGCTAAAAGATATCCCGTTACTTTATTCGGGCACCCAAGCTGGGCAAAGGTAAGTTACCTTAAACCTGATTTACTGCAGCGGTTAAAAACGCACATTACTACTACTGATAGGGTAGATTATAAGTCGCCACAAATACTGGCTTTTATCCGCACGTATCGCAAATTTTACCGTACCGAGCCTACCCATTATGCCATGATGGGGTTTGACGAGGGCATGTATTTTGGCACAGTGCTAGGTGAAAATCCGGACGATTTGAAGAAATTGGACAAAAAAGATTTTACAGGATTGCTGAATAAGTATAGATTTATCAAAAAACCGGGGCTGGGGTGGATCAACACCCATGTAAATGTGCTCCAATACAATAATTTTGAGTTAAAAAAGGTAGAATGAAGGCACTAAACCAGCTTAAAACGTTTCAGCGAATTTTGGGTAACTACCCTGCCGAAACGCCCCTAAGTAAGTTTTTGCCGGGCTTTTATCGCCAGAACAAACAAATGGGGTCAAACGACAGGCGTGTTGCCAACCGTTTGATCTATAACTATTTCCGCCTCGGGAAAGCACTTTATAATACACCTACAGAAGATCGGCTGATTGTGTCCGAGTTTCTATGCAATACGCAGATCAATTCATTCCTTCAGCATTTTAAACCCGAATGGGCGCTCTGCATCGGTTTTGACATCGACGAAAAACTCAAACTGGTTAAAACCGCTTATCCCGATTTTAAACTGACCGAAGTTTTCCCTTGGTCGAGTGAACTATCAGAAGGAATTGATAAACAAGCCTTCCTGAAATCTTTTTTTGTTCAGCCTGATCTGTTTATCCGTGTCAGGAAAGGTTTTGAACAAAATGTAAAATCGGTTCTCACAAAAGAGAGCGTCACTTTTAAAGATGAAGGCAATGGCTGCTTCTCGTTACCCAACGGCACCAAACTGGAATTACTTTTCCCGCAGCAAAACTTTTTTGAGGTGCAGGACCTGTCATCGCAGCAAACTGCCAATTATTTTAAACCTGAAAAATGGGATGCCTGGTGGGACGCCTGCGCTGCTTCGGGTGGCAAGAGTCTGCTATTGCACGAGTTGGAACCTAACCTGAAACTGGTAGTATCCGACATCCGCGAATCGATCCTCGCCAATCTCGATGAGCGTTTTCAGCAGGCCGGTTTGATCAAATACCAGAAGAAAATACTTGATCTTACCCAAAACGTCGACCCTGAATTGCATAATTATGAGTTTGACGGCATTATTCTGGATGCCCCATGCAGCGGTTCCGGCACGTGGGGGCGCACACCTGAAATGATTAGCCAGTTTGAAGGGCAAAAGATCAATTTCTTCCAAAAACTACAGCAAACTATTGCCGCCAACGTTGTCAAATACCTTAAACCCGGCAAACCACTCATTTATATCACCTGCTCGGCCTTTAGGGCAGAAAATGAAGCTGCGGTTGATTTTTTAGTAAAGGAAGTAGGCTTAAAACTGGAGCAACAGACCGTATTGAAAGGGTATGAAAACAAGGCTGATACGATGTTTGTGGCGAGGCTGGTGAAGTGATGTGCGGATGTGCAGATGCGTAAATGTGCAGATTTTGTACAACACAAAATAGTTGCTAACAAAATCTAAAAACCATACCTTTGGATATAACAAACCTTATATAATGAAAAAACTTCCTATCCTTATCTTAATGATTTTATTATTCGCTTCCTGCAAAAAAAATCAAAAACCAACACCCATAATTGACCCTACAGGCACATGGACTTTGTATTCTTTAGATACAGATGCCCCACCCTATCCAATACATTCTAACGTACAACAATATCCATGTATGGCTGATAATGTTTTAACATTCAACAAAGATTTAACTTATACCATTAACTATACCGGTAAAGACACTTGTTTCATAGGGACTAGTCCATATACGTTTCCTGCTATTAAAGGCCCCTGGATTGGTATGCCCGGGGAGGCCCAAATTAGTGGGGGCTGGAGACAGGATGGCAATACGGTGTACTGGGGACCGGGGCAAGGAACTATATCAACTTCAAACGGTAAAACCTTTTTGACGGCCCATACGTCGGTAACTTACAATGGTGTAACCTACGACTATAAAACTGTAACTGTAAAGCAGTAGGTAAATGACAGGGTGTTTCAATGTTTCATCCCTGAAACTCTGAAACACTCTTGGTTCCCAATTCTTGGCTCTTGATTCTAAAACCTACAAATGCGTATTACTCCTGAACAACTTAATAGCGATAGCCAATAAGATCACCCCAAACGCTTTACGCAATATGCTCAACCCGGTTTTCCCCAACAGGCGTTCCAGCCATTTTACGTTCTTCAGCACAAGGTAGACAAATAGGGTGTTTAATACGATGGCAACCACGATATTCTGGGTTTGATATTGTGACTTCAGCGAAAGCAAAGTAGTCATGGTTCCGGCGCCGGCAATCAAGGGGAAAGCCAACGGGACGATGGATATCGTTTCGGGCATTTCTTCATTAAAAAACCGTATCCCGAGGATCATTTCCATAGCAATAAAAAATATCACAAATGACCCTGCAATGGCGAAGGATTGTACGTCAAGCCCAATAAGATCGAGTAGTTCATTGCCTGCAAATAAGAAGCCGATCATCAGCACCAACACCGCAATTGAGGCTCTTTCGGATTGAATATGTCCTGCCTTTTGCCTCAACTCAATGATCACTGGTATGGCGCCCAGAATATCGATGATCGCAAACAAAATGGTAGTCACCGTCAATATTTCTTTCATTACAAATGGGTGCATAGGCTTCTGTTGTTAGTATTGTGAACGGACACGCAATCAAAAATATCAATAATGTAAATGTGATAAAAAAGAATAACATCAACTGCAATTGGTCCATAATATTATTAAAAGCGTTATTTTGACACTTATAATATTTAAATAATATTATTTTAATATAATCAAATCCTGCAACCAATTACTACCAAAATCGTAAAAGCACTGAAATAAAACCCATTACAAATTCTATGAACGAAGTTAATACATCCGTCCTGGTGATTGACGATGAGGAGATGGTGCGGGATAATATCGAGGACATTCTGATCCCTCATGGCAAGTCGGAAGAGCAAAACAGTATCGACAGCGCCTTTGATATTTTATTCGGCAGTCCAAAACCGCTGTTGCTCACCAGAACCAAATGTATTCCTGCCTTTACCGTCGACAAAGCTTCGAACGGCATGGAAGGTGTTAAAAAAGTGAGAAAAGCGATTGAAAACGGTCATCCTTATGCCGTGATCTTTTTAGATATGCGTATGCCTGGCTGGAACGGCTTGGAAACGGCAGTCGAGATCAGGAAATACGACGCCAAAGCCGAGATTATTTTTGTTACCGCCTACAGCGACCGCTCTATTGATGAAATTGTAGAACAAGCCGGTCAGAACGTTGGCTACCATTGCAAACCCTATGCTCCTGAAGAGATCATTCAGCTGGCGACAAAAGCGGTTACGGATTATAACAAGCTTCGCAACCTGGAGAAACTGATCGAGTCGATATCATCCATAGGTTTAAGTAAAAATCAGCTTAACTCATTACTAAAAAATATACTCGAACAGCTTGCCGGCTCATTGGATACCGACATGGCGCTGATTGGCAAACTGGATAAAGACCTTCATTACGAAAAAATACTTTCGATAGGCGCTATTGAAGAGCGTGTAGATGTAGATCAGCTGACTGAAAGAGTTAAAAACGTAAGTATCGAAAAAGACGAAGTAGTGCAGCTGGATGAGCTAGTATTGGCACGCCTTGAAAACTACTATGTGTTCACCCTGCTGCAAAAGCAGGAGAAGCTGAAAACGGAAAAGATGTACTTGCTGAAGTTGTTTGTTCAAAACGCAGCACAGGCTATCCGTAATGCTGAACTAAATGAAAAACTTATCCGCAAGGAGAAATTATCTGCTGTAGGCCAGGTGATCGGTATGGTAATGCACGATCTGCGCACGCCTATCAAAAACATTAAGTTCATGACGGATATTATGCGCAAGGAAAGCGAGGGTAATGAAATAATCGACATGATTGACCAATCGGCAGAGCAGGCATCCAATATTTTTGAAGACTTCCTCGATTTTCTGAAAGAAATACCCGTACAAAAAGTACCGGTAGATCTGAATAAAGTGGTTAATGATGCTATTGAACTGGCCAAAACACATGAGGGCTGGTCAAATATCACTATACACTCCTACCTTCCCGACGGGCAGGTTATTCCTGGTGATGAAAGCAAATTAAGAAGAGTGATCAGCAACCTCGTTAATAATGCTGCCGATGTTTTACACGATCATAAAGTAGCCGATCCTACCATCCATATCTCGGGCTGGGTTGAGAACAAACAACTAATGCTGGTGATCTGCGATAATGGTCCCGGCATTCCTAAAGATATTATGGGTACGCTGTTTGAACCTTTTGTTACTAAAAACAAACGTTGCGGTACAGGTTTGGGCCTTGCTATTGTTAAACAATACATAGCTGCACATGGTGGCAAAATAGCCGTTAGCAATAATAACGGGGCTATATTCACCTTTGCGTTACCGTTATAAGATCTCTTTAAATGCCAAATACTGTTTTAGATAAAAAAATGGTGGGAAAAGAAGGACAGCAACAGACTGTCCGAAAAGAAACCACCAAACAATACCGGCAGCTACTCACCATCTCGAAAACCGGCGCATGGGAATATTTCCCGGCTACCGGGTCGGTCGACTGTAATGATATCTATTTCTCGATGCTGGGAAGGGATATCAATGATTACAGGATGAATTTAAATGAGGCATGGATCAACCTGCTGCACCCGGATGATCGCCCGGAAGCAATGCGCAGATTTACCGAGTACCTGGAGAACCCTACCGGGATGTTTGAGTGCGAATTCCGCATGCAGCATGCCGATGGTAGTTGGATTTGGATATACTCGAGGGGCGGTTTATTAAAAGCAGACGATGCCAAAGGCACGGTAAGTATTATCGGTACCCACGTAGATATTACTGAACAAAAACTGGCCCAGGAAGAGATACAGCGCGAGCGTATATTGCTGCGCACACTGATAGATAATCTGCCGGATACCATTTATGTAAAAGACGCCGAAGGTCGGAAAATCATAGCCAACAGGGCTGATGTGGCTGCTATTGGCGCCGAATGTGAGGCTGATGTTATTGGCAAAACCGATCTGGAACTATTCCCAAACAGCATAGGTCTGCGTGCATACAAGGATGATATGGAGGTTTTGCGCACAGGCGAGCCATTGTTAAACAGGGAAGAGTTTTTGTATAACGATAAGGGAGAGCAATTTTGGTTATCGACCTCAAAAGTTCCCGTTTACGACGGGCAGGGTAAAATCAGCCGTATATTGGGTTTGGGCCACAATATCACCGAACGTAAACAGGCTGAGGAAGCACTAAAAAAACTGAATCAAGAGTTAGCCGCGCAGTCGGATGAACTGAAAATACTAAACAGCCAGTTGCTGCTTCAACAGGAGCAGGAATTGGAAAAAGCGATTGCGCAAGGCAAATTCGAAACTGCATCAGAAGTTTTGCATGATATTGGCAATGCGTTAGTGGGTTTTGGCTCTTATCTCACAAGGATAAACCGGGTCGCAGAAAATAATAACCTGGAAGGTATTCGCAACCTCGGCGCTTTCCTGAAAAGCCAACAGGCAGCCATCGGAAATGCTATTGGTAGCGATAAAGCTGCAGCGCTTGTTTCTGTAGCCGAAAGTATCGCT
>JAFAKI010000260.1 GCA_019235595.1 Mucilaginibacter sp.
CCGCGCCTTCGGTTCCCAGATCGCGCTCTGAGGTGAAGCCTGCCAATAGTGTTTCCCGGGCATGAACTACCGCACGGGCGGTGCGTTCGGCACGGCTTTCTTTCAATACCTGGTCGTCCCATAATGCTTCATTATAAGGATGGAGAAACAAATGCGAATGACCTTCGATCAGGCCCGGCATCAGGGTTGTACCTTTTAGATCGATTATTTTGGCCGATGATGGTGCTTTTACATTACTAGCATCACCTACCGCTTCAATGCGATTGCCTTTTATTAATACGACCCAGCCATTGTGGATTTGTTCGCCGTCAAAAACACGATCTGGTTCAAGGAGCGTATAGGTTTCTGTTTGTGCGAAAACCAGGTTCGCCAATGCGAAGATCAGTAACGCGGTTAGCTGCAGTTTTTTCATGGTGTAAGCAAATTATTAAAAATAGTGATTCGGTCAAATAGGCATTGACGCATAGTTGACTCATCCCGACTACGCTGCTCTGGTCGACCCTCGCTACCGCAAGCGGTAAACAGGGGGAAGAAGAAAAATAATAATAAAACAAGTCCCTCTTTATGCGCAGCATAGAGAGGGTGGTCGAGCGAAGCAATGACCGGGTGAGTAAAAATAATTTATCCACCGTGCAACCAATTGCCTTTAGTTTTCATCTTACCTTTAAATGATGTTTTTGGAGCACAAGTACACAATTGATGATCTGGTAAAACGCTGTAAGGCAAATGAGCGCAAAGCGCAGGAATTACTTTACAAGCAGTTTGCTTCGAAGATGCTTGGAGTATGCCTGCGTTACGCGAACGACAGGATGGAGGCCGAGGATATGCTGCAAAACGGTTTTATCCGGGTGTTTCAAAAGATTGCCGACTACCGCGGGGAAGGTTCTTTTGAAGGCTGGGTAAGGCGGATCATGGTGCACAGCTCTATTGAATATTATCGCAAACATCATAAAATGCTTTCGGTGGCTGACCTGGAGGAAACTGGTAAGGAACCATCCGTTGATGCAGTTGCAGCAGCACAACTGGATGCCAAAGACCTGATGGCACTGATACAACAGCTCTCGCCCGGATACCGGATGGTTTTTAACCTTTATGCGATAGAAGGTTATTCGCACCGGGAGATCGGCGAGATCATGGGGATATCCGAGGGTGCCTCCAAATCGCAGCTATCAAGGGCAAGGGCTATATTAAAAGAACAAATTGTACAATCAGATGGAAAAAGGTATGAATATGCAGGATAAGGAATTTGATGATCTGTTCCGCTCAAAGTTGAGAGATTTTGAGGTACAACCTTCGGCAGAGGTATGGCAAAATATAGATGCCGAACTCAACGGGAAAAAGAAAAAAAGCATCTTTCCGATATTGGGCATCGCTGCCAGTGTGTTGATACTGCTCATAGCCGGAGTATTATTCATTCCAAAAAAAGGTGTTGTGAAACATAACAAGCCAGATAGCAATTTGGTAGTAAAGGTAAACCCATCAATGGTAAAACCCGAAAATAATGCCAAATCAGCAAATTTATCTGAAAAGAATCAGGCGCAATTGGCGGTAGTTGAAACACCGGTTAAAACATCAACCCAAGTCAATCGACCTAAAATAAAAGTAAATACGGTTGAGCAGAAAGAACAGAGAAGCCCATCTATCATTAAATCAGTTAAGTCTGAAGATCAACCTTTGATGGCGTCAACAGGCTCACAAAGGCAGGATGAGACAATAAAACAAGGGCCAATCGAACTAACCGAGGTAACAACCGCAACAGTTAAACAGATCGACGATAATAGCGCGATTAATTTACCTGCCCAACCCGTACTGGCTTCAAATCAACCGGCTAAAACAACCAAACCGGTTATAAAAAAACACGGAATACGCAACTTTGGCGATATTGTTAACCTGGTGGTTGCCAAGGTGGATAAACGCAAGGACAAACTGATACAATTTTCTGATACCGACGATGATGAGTCTGTAGTATCAGCAGTGCATCTGGGTGCGCTGAAAATAAAGAAGGATAATTAATTCAATCTAAACAGGTAAAATATTATGAAACGTTTACTATTTATTGCTGCCCTGGTATGTGCAGTTGCGGGCAGCGCTTATGCTCAGGATACTAAAACCGATTCGGTTAAAAAAGATACTTCAGGTAATCACAACTGGAGTTGGAGTAATCACGAAGATGGTGATACTACTTTTCATCATCACCATCACAACAATCATAACAGCGGATTTTCTATTGGGCTAACCTTCTCCAGGTTCGATCTTGGATTAACCACGCTGGTTGATAACGGTAGCTTTACGCTTTCAAAAAATAATGATTTTCTGCGCTACCGTTCATGGAAATCGAGCAATGTAGGTTTTGATGTGTTCCAGTTTGGTTATCGTTTTACTGATGTATTTAAGGTATATGTGTCAGGTGGGTTCGACTGGACATTGTTCCGCCTGCGCGAGAACATTACCATACTGCCCAACCAGCCTGTATTAATATACAGAAGAGACAGTATTCAATACAGCAAAAACCGTTTTGGCTCAAGCTATCTGCGTATACCGCTTTCTTTCGACTTCCGGACGCATGAGGACGCGCGTGGCAACAGGGCGCACTTTGTTTTCGGACCGATCGCCGGTATATTCCTTAACGGTCGCGTAAAACAAATCAGCGAGGAGCATGGGAAGCAAAAGATTGACAACGATTACCACTTTGCCAAAGTACGCTACGGCGGCTTCATGCGGATGGGCTATGCCGGATGGGGCGTATTTGCTAAGTATTATGTTAATGATATGTTCGAGAACAGCCCCGCACAAGCAGGGCTGCGGAACTTCTCTTTTGGATTAACATTCGGCTTCTAAAAACACGATTAAGGGATTGCGGGACACGATTTTAGGATTTAAACGATTTTAAGGATGATTTATGCTCTTTAGAATCCTTTTAATCCCGTAATCGTGCTTAAATTTGCCTGTTCATCGCGGCAATCTTTTTAATCGCTAAATCGTGTAAATGGCTTCTTCTTTTTTAACAGCAATCTCAATTAGTAAGGTATATCACGGCAATACCACCGGCGGACTAAAACCAACCAATCTGGAAATTAAGCCCGGCGAAATAACCGCAATCATAGGAGCAAGCGGCAGCGGTAAGAGCACGCTGCTTAGTTTGTTGTACGGCTTGCAATCGCCGGATACAGGTGAGGTGTTTTTTAAAGATGAGCGTATTTGGGGGCCTGAAGAAAAACTGATACCCGGTCATGACGCTATGAAAATGGTAACGCAGGCCGAGGATGACCTTAACCTGTTTGCCAAAGTACGCGACAATGTATCCGTGTTATTGCCCAATACCGATGTTCAGGCTAAAAAGGATAAGACCGAACAGGTGCTAAAACAACTGAATATGTTGCACCTGGGCGATAAACGTGTGGCTGACCTGAGCGGGGGCGAGAAGCAGCGTGTAGCCATAGCCCGGGCACTGGTAACACAGCCCGAAGTTTTATTGTTAGACGAGCCTTTTAACCAGGTAGATACTTCCTTTAGGGATGGTTTGCAGGACGATATCCGGCAGATCATAAAAGAAACAGGCCTGACCGTGGTGATGGTTTCGCATGACCCGGCAGAAGTGCTGTCAATGGCTGATACCTTGATCGTTTTAAAAGATGGCGAGATCATCGAATCGGGTCATCCTAAAAAAATATATAATGACCCCCAGTATCTGTACACTGCACGACTGCTCAATAACTGTAATGTATTGAATGCTGATGAAGCCAGGCTTTGTGGCATCAATGCAAAACAAGAATGGGTAATGTTTTACCCGGAATGGGTAGAGGCACGGGACAGCTGGTCGGGCAAACGCTGGGTGGTAAAACAGGTGTTATTCAAAGGTTTTTATGAAGAACTGCTGCTGGAAAATGATGGTGTTACCTTGCGCATACTCAATGGGCAGGCCGGAAAATTTATAGAAGGGGGTAAGGCGAAAGTTAAAATTGGGCGCTATATTGAATATTGAGGGATTTCGGAAGTCATCCGCTGGTTAGCGGATCGATTTCGGAATGTTTTAGTACTGCTCATACATTTTGGTGGTCGACACTTACGCGAAATTTTTGTGGCTCGATTTTTGTTTTTTTAAATGAATTATTTTTACTATAATTGATTAATAATCAGTCACCTAATTGCTATTAATTATACCGTAACCCCCAAACGTATGAAGATCACTTACAAATCCTCAGCCCTGTTAGTGTCGGCAATTGTAATGTTAGTACTTTACAGCTGCTCCAAATCAGAAACGGTAGCCCCTGCACCTGTTGACGACCAACAACAGTCTTCGCTTCCATCCACCGCGGACGGTAAGCACCTATACGGTTTGCTTCCGTCAAGACCCGACCAATACTCAACGGTTCCTGTGTATTCGCCTGAGCTTTTTAAACAGCAATACGGGACATTTACCATCGGGAAGCCGCCCGTTGTTACACTGGCTAATCCTGCGGTAAGAGATCAGGGCCAGATAGGTTCATGTACCTCGTTCTGCGGTGTTGAAGCTTATGAGATCGGTTATTACTATAAACATGGTGCGTTCCCTACTTTACTAAGCCCTTTGTTTATTTATTATGAAGAAAGGGTAGGTATTCTTCACGAGCGGATATCAGCCGATAATGGCGCATATATGGTGGATATTGGCGAGGCGCTTCAGAAGTATGGCGACTGCTATGAATCATTATATAAGTACCCTAACCCAGCCAGCGACAGGTCGACTGCTTACAGAACTGCGCCGTCATCTGCCGCTATTTCTAATGCATTGGGTTATAAGGTAACCGGCTATACCTTAGTAAACTCTGGCGATACCGCGGCTGTTAAAAACCTGCTTAGAAATAATGTGCCTGTAATGATGGGCTTCAATGTATACGACAATACCAGCACCTATCAATATTTTGAAGGTTTAAATACTACCAGCTATACCTACAACCCGCTGAACAGCAACGGGTCACTGGCAAATGGTGTTAGTTTATTGGGTGGTCACGCCGTACCGCTTATCGGATATGATGATAATAGGAAAGCATTCCTTGTTCAGAATTCATGGGGAACATCATGGGGCAATAACGGCTTTTTCTACCTGCCTTATTCTGTTTTCATGAGCACTACAGTTGTGCCACAGGGAGGTGTTTACTACCTGACACTGTAAGAGATATTTTAGATAGATTTTTGGAAGGCGCTTTAGAGATAAGGCGCCTTTTATTTTGAGTGAGTTATTATCTTGGCCTGCGCGGACGCATCTTTTTGAAGCCTGGGTCGCCTGGTTTTTGCAGTTTGCGGTAAACCGGAGGTTTGGCAGGGGCCTCGGGCTCGTCTGGTCGGATATTAACGGTAAGCTCACGGTCGCCTACCGGATAACCATTTAGCATCGTCACCATATTATCGGCCGATGCCTGGTCGCCGACTTCAATGAAGCCATAGCCTTTGCAAACGCGTGTTTTTTTATCGCGCACCAGCTTTATGGTTTTTACGTCACCATGCAGGCAGAATATTTTTGCCAGTTCAATTTCGTCCATATTCAGCGGAAAGCCGCTGACAAATAATTTTACCATCTCTGATTGTTACAACGCAAAGCTAATCCAATTGCTTGCATTCCGTATTAAATTAAATGAATTGTTACTGTTAGTAGACCAACGATGCCAGGGTCAGCACCAGCGATAAGCACTATTCACAGACGAACCTAAGAAATTTATACCAGATATTCAAACAAGGTTTGATCGCGATTTAATTCAATCACATCAAAACGTTCTTCTTCCATACGTTGCAGCAGGGCAGGGTAATCGTCGGCTGATTTTAATTCGATACCGACTAATGCCGGCCCATTCTCTTTTTCGGTTTTTTTGATGAACTCAAAACGGGTAATATCATCGTGGGGACCTAATACATTATTTACGAACAATTTTAAAGCACCCGGTCGTTGAGGGAAACGAACGATGAAATAATGCTTCAAGCCTTCATACAGCAGCGATTTCTCTTTGATCTCCTGCATGCGGTCGATATCATTATTGCCACCGCTAATGATGCAGACTACCTTTTTGCCTTTGAGCTTATGCTTGTACAGGTCTAAGACCGCTACGGACAATGCCCCGGCGGGTTCAACTACAATGGCATCCTCATTATAGAGTTTTAATATGGTAGTACATACTTTGCCTTCGGGTACCAGCAGCATATCGTCCAGCGCTTGGCGACAGATAGGGTAGGTGAGTTCGCCAACGCGTTTTACGGCAGCGCCATCAACAAAACGGTTGATAGTGGATAATGTTACCGGTTCGCCTTCATCGAGTGCGTGACGCATAGATGGAGCGCCTTCTGGTTCAACCCCTGCAATGAGGATACCGGGTTTATGTTGTTTTAGATAGCTTCCTGCACCAGCGGCCAGGCCACCGCCCCCTATCGGTATAATTACTGCTTCTACGTCGGGCAAGTCTTCCAATATCTCCACACCAACGCTGCCTTGCCCGGCAATAATCTCATAATTATCGAAAGGCGGGACGAAAGTCATACCATTAGCTTCGGTATAGGCCAATGCTTCTTTCAAGCAGTCGTCAAAAGTATCACCCACAAGAATGATCTCTATATTGCCGTTACCATGCATCTCGGTTTGAGATACTTTTTGCTTCGGGGTGATCTGCGGCATGAAGATCACACCTTTAGTTCCCAACCTGCGGCATGAAAAAGCAACGCCTTGCGCATGATTACCAGCACTTGCGCACACCACACCGCGTCTCAGTTGATCGGCACTTAACTGACTGATCATATTATAAGCTCCTCTTAGCTTATATGAACGAACTACCTGGAGGTCTTCTCTTTTTAAATAAATTTCGCAGCCATAACGGTCGGACAAACGCTGGTTAAACTCCAACGGAGTCCGTTTTACGATGCCTTTGAGTTGCTCATAAGCGGCTTCGAAATCGAGGGGAAATTTGGCGGGCGTATTCATTTTTTTAATAATTGAGACCCATTTCATTACCGTTGACTTTAGTCAACGGAGCAAATCAAAATCAATATCGGGGCTTTAGCCAAAATGAGCAGGCGGAGATTTTGGCTGAAGCCTTTTCGTTTGCTAAGTGATCCGTTGGCTGAAGCCAACGGCAATGAGTTTTTAAATTTATATTGCCCCTCTCCATCGGAGAGGGGTTGGGGTGAGGCTACTGTTTTACCAAACGATTTACCATCAAACCGTTTAAGTCTTCATCATTAATATCCAGTTTATGATCAGCCAGGATCAGGAAGCGCTGATAGGTCTCTGCCAGTTCTTCTTTATCCATTTTATAGCCTAATCTTTCCAGGTGGAATTTCAAAGCATGACGTCCGCTGCGGGCAGTCAGCACAATACTTGCGCTTGGGAAGCCCACATCTTCCGGACGGATGATTTCATAATTCTCGCGATTTTTGAGGAATCCATCCTGGTGGATGCCCGAGCTATGCGCGAAGGCATTAGCGCCTACAATGGCTTTATTAGGCTGCACAGGCATACGCATTTGTGTGCTTACCATGCGGCTGATCTCGTAAATCTTTTGCGATTGGATATTGGTGTGCAATCCAAGGCTTTGGTGCGTTTTCAGGATCATCACCACTTCTTCTATTGAAGTATTTCCGGCGCGTTCGCCAATGCCGTTGATGGTGCCTTCTATTTGGCGGGCGCCGTTTTGTAATCCGGCAACGGAATTGGCTGTTGCAAGGCCTAAGTCGTTATGACAATGCACAGAGATGATGGCCTTGTCGATATTTTTTACATTTTCTTTAAGGAAGAGGATCTTGCTTCCGTATTGGTCAGGCAGGCAGTAACCGTTGGTGTCGGGAATATTGACGACGGTAGCACCTGCCGCGATGACAGACTCAACCATTTTGGCGAGGAAATGAATATCCGCCCTACCAGCGTCTTCCGCATAAAATTCGATGTCCTCAACTGCGCGTTTAGCATATTTCACAGCTTCAACGGCACGCTCTAAAATTTCTTCGCGGGTGCTGTTGAATTTATGCTTGATATGCATGTCAGATGAGCCGATACCGGTATGGATACGCGGCCTTTTAGCATATTTCAATGCCTCGATAGCAGAGTCTATATCACCTTTGTTGGCGCGGGTAAGCGCACAAACA
>JAFAKI010000370.1 GCA_019235595.1 Mucilaginibacter sp.
TATCGCTTGGCGTAGAGGATTATATTTTGAAGGATGAGCTGACCCCGATGATACTTTACAAGAGTATCCTGTATGCTGTGGAACGCAAGAAATCTGTGAGGGCGCTGGAAGAGTTTGTGACGGAGCGACTGAACTACATCCACGAAATTGAGCTGCAAAACGAAAGGCTCCAGGAGATATCGTGGATACAATCACATATGGTACGGGCGCCGCTTGCCAGGCTACTCGGACTAATTTCGTTAATCCGCGGTGCAAAAGATAATTCCGGTGAACTCCAATATATGATGAATTATATAGAAGAGTCGGCCAACGAACTGGATCAGGTAGTAAAAGAAATTACCATGAGGACGATTGTCCCGGAAAGCGATCCGCTATTGAAACAAGCTATTTAATTTAACTGGTGTATAAGATTTGTGTTGAAAAAAGTCGCCATCAGCGTTTGGCCGGGATTGGCGGCCAACCTGATAGGCGCGCTATTTTGTTGTAATGACCGAACAACCAGAACAATTTGAGCTACAAGCCACCCGTTACCGGGAGGAGACCCTAAAGCGATCGGATAGGCTGATGGATTATTTTCTTGCCTGTTATGGTCTCACAGGTCTGGCTCTTGCTTTTTACTATAACACCTGGTCGGTTGCCCTGGGAGTAGGTGGCGGAGCTTTAGTGGTTTATTACGCAGTTAAAGCGCTGATGTCAGGGTCAAATTTGTATCAGTATGTACTTAGTGCAGTGTTCGGGATATTTACCGCGCTGTTTATTTACCAGATGCATGGTTTGGTCGAGATGTATTTCTTTGCATTTATCGGCAGCGCTATGCTGATCACCTACCAAAAGTGGGAACTGCAAATACCTCTGCTTGTGGTGATGAGTATTCACTATGCGGTGTTGGCCTATTTAAATAATACCGGGCATAGCTTGTACACTGCGCGCCCAGGCCAATTTACTGCGCAGACTTTTGTAATTCATATATTCCTGACAATGACCATCTTTTTTGTCTGTGGGTTATGGGCCTATCAGCTTAAACGATTTCAGGAAAAACTGATCAGGCAAACAATACTGATGGGGGAGTTAAAGCAGGAAGCCCAACTTTCGCAAGAGCGCCTGCAAAAAAAGCAGGCGTTGCAGCAGCTTAACGAGGAGCTGACTTTACGTGCAAAAGAATTGGCAAGGTCCAACGCGGAACTGGAGCAGTTTGCGTACGTAGCGTCACACGATCTGCAGGAACCTTTGCGGATGGTGACGAGTTTCCTTACACAGTTTAAGCGGAAATATTATGATGTGGTGGATGAAAAGGGAAAGAACTACCTGCGTTTTGCAATGGATGGAAGTCAGCACATGAAGCAAATCATCCATGACCTCCTCGAATATTCAAGAGTAGGACGGATAGAGGATAAGATGGAGCCAGTTGCTCTCAACGAGGTGGTAAACGACATCACCAATATTTATCGCAAGGAGATACAGGAAAAAAAGGTCATCATTCATTGCGAAGATCTCCCGGAAATTAACGCACCAAAAGGAGCCATCCGGCAGGTGTTCCAAAACCTGATCGGCAACGGTATCAAATACCAGAAGCCCGAGAATGTTGCAGAGATCAACATAAGCTGTCGGGAAATAGTCGGCCATTATGAATTTTCCGTTAAGGACAATGGGATAGGAATCCGCCCGGAATATTTTGAACAGATTTTTATTGTTTTTAAAAGACTTAATACCAAAACGCAATACCCCGGTACCGGAATGGGGCTAGCCATCACCAAAAAAATCGTGGAAAACCTGGGTGGAACGATTTACGTGGAATCTGTGATGGGTAAGGGCAGTGTTTTTCGTTTTACGATTCCTAAGATGACGAGCGGGGGTGACGCCTGATCAACATTTATTTGATAAGAATCGATCTCAATCTGTAGGTTCGTTGGCCTCTTTCTAAAAGTGTATTCAACTTGGTATCTGTAAAGAATTGACGTAAAAAGTCCCAACTGCTTGCATTTACACCGCTATTTCCATGGAGATGAACGTTGCGAACTATATTTAAGTTACCTACCAATTCCAGATTGATTTGAAACTTCCTCAAATCTTTCTTCCAGATAATAAACGGATAAGAGCCTAAAAAGTATGGCTTGACCTCTGGATGAACGGTCCACATGTTTTCTAACTCAGATTCCGAATAAGCAAAATATTCACTCTTTGTATTTCCTACTCCATAAAAGTCACTATGAAGGATATCTACCAACGAAGGCTTATTATAGCTACTATAGGTGGTTGCTGCGAAAGTGCAATACTGTGGGCTACGATTATTATGAACACTTGTACAAATCATGGCTTTATATTTATTATCATCCGCTAAAAAACTTAGAACGTCTCCCGGAGATAAAGATTGAACTTTAACCATTGTATTGAATTATGAAATATTCATGTGAGCAATTTCAAATTTATAATTTTTCCCTATCTGGCGCGAATTCGCAACGGCGGATTTTGGCTTGAATGAATCTGGCTCAATAAAAACCAATCGGTATTTTATTCGTCGAAAAAATCACCTTTTAGCGTTATTTGGCCTGATATTCAGTTATTTCTTTACATCCAGTCGACAATTTTTTGGGCGTTTGTGTGTATCTTTGTGCGTTGAAGATTTGTAGCGTTTCCTTTCATTTGACCGCATCAGCTTTTAGCTATTTCGCTTTTTTAAGCAATCATTACTCGCGCATTTTAAGGTCCACGATCTTTAGCATTCACTAAGAAAGGTATTTTGATAAATGAGACAACTTAAAATAAGTCAGTCGATCACTAACCGTGAGTCTGCGTCATTGCAACAGTATTTATCGGATATTGCGAAGATACCGATGGTAACAGCGCAGGAGGAAGTGATCTTAACGCAAAAAATAAAACAGGGCGACCAGGGAGCTTTGGAACGCCTTACCAGCGCAAACTTACGATTCGTAGTTTCTGTTGCGAAACAATACGAAAGCTCAGGGCTTACTCTTGGCGATCTTATTAATGAGGGCAATTTAGGACTAATCAAAGCTGCAAAACGTTTTGATGAAACCAAAGGGTTCAAATTTATTTCTTATGCTGTTTGGTGGATCAGGCAATCCATTCTTCAGGCTATTACCGATCATGCCAGATTGGTTCGCCTGCCGGCAAATAAAGTGGGCGACCTGAGCAAAATAAGCAAGGCATCGTCCGAATTGGAGCAGCATCTGGAAAGAGCAGCGACGGTAGAAGAAATTGCCGAAATTCTGGAAGTAACCGTTGAAAAGGTAGCGGGAACGCTCGCCAGCGCAAGCAGGCATGTATCTGTCGACGCGCCATTCAATAGCGAGGAAGAAAACACGCTGTTAGATGTGCTGCAAAACCCTGAAGCAAGCACAGACAAGTATATAATGGACGATTCATTGAGAACCGAAATCTCGCGGAGTCTTAAGATGCTTGAAAAGAGGGACAGGGAAATTGTCGAACTATTTTTGGTTTGAGCGGCTCGCAGCCCTTAAGCCTTGAGGAGATCGGCGAAAAATTCAACCTGACCAGGGAACGAGTTAGGCAGATAAAGGATAAAGCTTTAATGAGACTAAGGCATAGTGATAGAGCTTATAGGGAATTGAAGAGTTATTTGTAAATTCATAAATAGGGTTAAATTAACGAAAGCCTTTAGCTTAAAGCTGAAGGCTTTTTGCTTACTAAACCTCTGGGTTTAATCATGGTCGTTACGCCCTCGATCTGTTCATTTAAACGAGATATGTCTGTTGCATTTTTTTAATAAACTTTGCGGAATTCGATTTAAATCCTTAGGTTTAATATGTTGATAGCAACGTAATTGTGATATCATGAAACGCACCTTATACTTTTCCTGTTTTTTTATTGGGGTCATTTTTGTTCACAACGCTTCTGCGCAGAGTCTTTTTAAAAAGCTCAAGGATAAGGTGAGCAATACCGTCAATAACGCTGTTGATAAAAAGACCGATAACAGCACTACCACATCTTCTTCCGGTAAACCGGTTAACAAGGGAGGCGCAGGCTTGAGCAATACGCCCCCGCCAGATGTAAAAGCTGAAATGGCAGACGCTGAATCGGCCCATGCGGCGAAGAAATACAGCGATTCCCGTTATGCTCTGCAGCAGGCACTGATGGGTGTGGAGATACAATTGGGCAATCAAATTCTGAAGTCATTGCCAGCAACCAGCGATGGGCTGGATGCGGACGTGACTAAGGATGTGGTGATGAGCACCCAGTGGGGCTGGAGCAACCTGAGCATCCAGCGGATATGGAAAAATAAGGGCGACAAGCAGCTGACCATGACCATTGGTAATGCGGGCGTTTATGCCGGATTAGCAGCGATTTATTTCACCAATGCCACCATGGTGGAGACCAACAATAACAAGCAGAATTTTAAGCAGATCAAGGTCAAAGGCAACAAGGCCATAATCCAATATGAAAATAGTACCGGTTATACGCTGATCGTATCGCTGGGCCAATCTTCTATGATTGTTTGGGAGTGTATCAATTTTGCCAACGAACAGGAAGTGATGAACACCGCTAATTCATTTGATATAGATGGTATAAAAAAGATGCTTGGGGAACAATAATTATGAAAGCTTTTATCTTTTTGATCGCAACAATAGTCATGACAAACGTTTGCCAGGCGCAGGATTTCAATAAGGCGATGGCTACCGCGAAAACTGCCTACAGTGCGGGCAAGCTGGAAGACGCACATTTTGCTTTGCAGCAGGCCATGCAGGAAGTGGACCTGACCATAGGTAAAGAAGTGCTGAAGCTGCTGCCACCTAAGCTCGGCGCAATGCAAAGCACTGCCAAGGATGACAACGTTTCGTCTAATGTCGGTTTCGTAGGCGCAACGATACATCGTACCTATGCTCAGACCAAGCAAAGTGCCGATATAACAATTATTGATAATTCCCCACTGATTGCTATGACCAATGCAGTATTAAATACGCCGATGCTCGGGATGATGAGCAACGGCAAGTATAAAATAGTGAAGGTGCAGGGTTATAAAGCAAGACTGGAGAAAGAGACCGGAAGCACCAGCGATAAAAGCAGCTATGAACTGCAGATACCCCTGGGAAGCGCGCTGTTTACTTTTAAAGTGACCGATTGTACTGATTCGCAGATAATGGAACTGGCCGATGCCATCCCTTTACAACAAATAGCTAAACTGATTGACTGATCTGTCTTAACCCTGCCGGTTCAAGCTACACGCTTGAACCGGCAGGCACTTTTTATATTTTTTTAACCTGCGCATAGGCCCTAACCGGGAAAGTACCGGCACCCTTTATTTTCGGAGGGACCGCATTAAATAAATAACCGCTTTCCGGCAGTTTGTCGAGGTTGCACAAATGTTCAACGATAAGAATACCGGCGCCTAATAGCGTGGTATGAACGGGCCGTGTTTTTTTGCTGGTATTGTCAATATTATGGCTGTCAATGCCGACGAGTTTGACCTGGCAATCCTTTAAATATTCCGCAGCTTCGGCTGTTAGGTAAGGATGTCCTTCATAATACTGCGGGGTGTTCCAATGCTTCGCCCATCCTGTAAAAACAATAATCGTTTTGTTCCTGATCTCTTTTCCGATAAAATACTCTTTGCCAATTGCTATTGCGTTTTCTGCATTGATCGTAATTGCTTCGAGTTCTGCAAATTGTTCCAGGTCAACTTCTGAGAGGTCTTTTCCATCTTCAAAGCGATGGAACGGGCAGTCAATATAAGTACCGGTATTGGTCACCATATTTATTCTGCCTATCTGAAACGTTGTGCCCTCTTCATAATTTGCTTTGGACTGCTCCCTGCTGAGATAGTCACAAATTATTGGGGCAGGTAAACCCCTATAAGTTACCAAACCGTCAAATATAACATGGCTGAGGTCGATCAACCCTTCGCCAACGGAAGTATTAACCGGCTTCCGCTTATGCGGCTCCTTGATATAATATTTATTAAGGATGGCCACTTTGCCCACCATCAGCAATTGCATGTCCTGAACGATATAATCTGCCAGTTGCTGGTCTGAGATCGTTTCGCCATCCATATCCAAACGGAAATCCTGACCTTGCATGCCCCCGCCATTTGTAAAACTCAGATCGAAATCAAATACAACTCTTTTTTCTGCCATTTTTATTAAGATTAATAGACAAAGAAACAATTAAGTTTCCGCCGGTTCAAGTGTGTCGCCTGGACCTAAATGGTTGTCAGTGTCCCACCGGCACTTATAAATGTTCTGGCTCAGGGCAAAAACACCCTTAAAATACCGTGAAAACACCCCCTTTTATTTTGCCGGGGGCTCCCTAGATTTAATCAAATTTAAGTCTTGGCAAAATGGAAACCATTACAGTAACGATCACATTCACCGATGCAGAAAACGGTGACGTCAATGTCCGCATATTGGGTGCGAATACGGACTACGGCTATGATGCCAGTGCAAGCGATGTAAATCATGACAGGAATTTCAATTTGGCTCCCAATGTCTATTCTATTAAAGTTCATGGAGTCTCCGGAGGCTCCGTAAAACTTGTCGTTAAGGAAGGTACTACAGAGCTTGTCAATGCTTCCTGTAACCCGGAACATATTTTTATTTTGAAATCTTTTGCAGTCAACTAAGCCATGAAAACGATCACGATTTCCTTACCGGGCTTTGTGCTGCTACTGGCAGCGCAAGCAGCCTTCGGTCAAGCGCCAGCGCAGGATGCCGCAAAACAAGCCACCGCAACAAAAGTGGAGAATACTAAGACTTTAACAAGCTGGGATATTTTGAGCAATTTGTATCAAATTGGTTTAAATGACCTGACCGCGGATGATAAGTCGGTCAAGCTGAAAAGTACGATCTACGGATTGCACAAACTATTTAATCCAAAGATTAATGATAGTAAGACCTATAAAGAGTTGGCCTTTGAGCGGCATTTTGAGCCTTATCTGAATATGGACTACAAGAATAAATTTGATCCGTCCAATCTTACCGCGGGCTTCAATTATTCTTTCAT
>JAFAKI010000011.1 GCA_019235595.1 Mucilaginibacter sp.
TGTACTAATTACCATTATATTTACTGCCGGTTCCGGCTCTTGATCCCTGGAAAACAAAAGATGCCCAATTGTTATTGTAGTTCCACCACAATACAGGAAAAGCAAATATAATGGTAATTAGTACAGCCAAATATGGACCGGGATGCCAAAGCCAGTGACGCAGTTCCTTATTAGTACCGATAAACATAAACACCCCTGCAAAGATGAACAGCACGTGGTATTTGCTTAATGTAGCCAGCCCCAGGCATACACCCGTCATGATCCACAAAAACCAGGTACGA
Source organism: Mucilaginibacter sp. (assembly GCA_019235595.1). Lineage (GTDB taxonomy): Bacteria > Bacteroidota > Bacteroidia > Sphingobacteriales > Sphingobacteriaceae > Mucilaginibacter. Next base: position 282 of record JAFAKI010000011.1, read on the forward strand.
CCGCTGCTTCTGACTGTTTTTTGATCACCTTTACTATGAAACAGCAATTCAATAATAAAATAAACACTTGCCAGCCAAAAGAACATTAACGGTGCATCTGGCTGAAACCAACAGGCTACCGATATTGTAAATAAGGCGCTTAAGTTCATGATCAAAACAGCCCAAAAACCGGCTCTGCTGTTATACAACTTCCGTGTGATCAGAAACATCAGCCAGCTCGTCCCGGTAAATAATAACACAGCCGGGAAACGCAGCCCAAGATTAGTTAATCCGAAAATTTTGATACTTATACCGCTTAACCAAAAGAATAAAGGCGGCTGATCAAAGTAACTCCATTCCAAATGGGTCGTCCCACGAAAATAGTAGGCTTCCCCAATTCCGAGGCCTGTATAAGCTGCTATAAAGAGTCGTAAAAAAAATGTAACCAGGATAAGTATGAGCGTATAAGAGGCCGCGTTACCTTCGGTAAGTTTCTTCATTTTAAACACAGGGGTATTTTCCTGATCTGCAAAGTGAATAATTCTTTAAAACAAACACGAATTATTTGTTCACTTTTTTGAAATGAGGTTATCGGCAGTGAATAGATCAGACTAGCCTATTCTTGGCTGAATAGACGATTTTGTCATCAGGAAAGCAGGCAGGTACTTATCCATAATTTTATACAGATGACTCATTGCCAATAATTTAATATGAGGAATATTCAATTTATATTTTCTTATTTCCCTGGCTTTCTCATTCAGATAGCGCAATCGTACAAATAGCTCTGCATCCGGGTCAAGTTCAAATTTATAAGCTTCCTCTTTGCTCATTCTTCCGCCGCGTGCTTCTAATTCAGTTTTATCGGCTTCAGACAAATGATCGTAATAACCCAAATATTTGTAGGCCATATACCTGGTAGCCCTCAGGTCACTTTCAACCAGCGTGGCCAGCCTTTCTGAAAAACCATGTTCGCGCAAATAATCGGCTCCTAATATTTCCCCTGCGTTATGAAAAAATGCAGCCAGTATTACCTCATCCTCATATCCTTCTTCTTCAGCCAACGCTGCAGCCTGCGATACTTGCTCTAATTCTGACAATTCCTGATCCGTTGCTTTTCGCTTCCCATACTTCTCATACAGGGCAAAAACCTCATTTACAATGCTTTCTGGTTTTAAGATTGAGATACTCATGATATACGGCTTTATACAAATGAAACAACTGCATATTATTAAATTATTAATTCAACATGATGTATTCATAATGGTTTCTTAATCTTGAAAAAATATATAATGAGTATGAAAAACACATGAAATACATAAAAACTTAACATTTATTTAACTGTTACATAACTACCTTTGTAAAGCTATCGCAAGGATGAAAATACTTTATGCAATACAGGGCACCGGCAACGGACATTTGAGTCGCTCGATGGACATAGTGCCCCTTCTTAAACAGATGGCCGATGTGGACGTACTGGTTAGTGGCACACAAGGCGACCTGGTTCTCCCTTTCCCTGTTAAATACAAATTCAACGGTTTTGGTTTTATTTTTGGTAAATCCGGCGGGGTTGATTTATGGAAAACGTTTTACAAATCCCGTTTCCGGAATTTTCTAAAAGAGGTCAATAAAGTTCCCGTTCAGGAATACGATTTGGTGATCAATGATTTTGAACCGGTATCGGCCTGGGCGTGTTATATGAAGGATAAGCCCTGTATAGGTTTGAGTCACCAGGCAGCGGTATTGGGCGAAAATACGCCCAAGCCTGATGATACCGACATGATCGGTAAATTGATACTAAAGAACTATGCCCCTGTAACTGTTCAATACGGATTTCATTTTAAGGCTTTTGACGAAAATACCTTTACCCCTGTGATCCGAAAGCAGGTGCGTGAGCAAAAAACATCCTTTAAAGGGCACTATACCGTTTACCTACCGGCTTATGACGATGACAGGCTTATCAAAAGGCTGTCTGAATTTAAAGATGTGGAATGGGATGTGTTCTCCAAACACAACAAAAAGGTGCTGAAACATAAGAATGTTTCAATCCAGCCCATTGATAACGAAAAATTTATCAAAAGTATGGCCCAATCGGCAGGCGTGTTGTGTGGTGCAGGCTTTGAAACACCGGCAGAAGCCCTATTTATGAAGAAAAAACTGCTGGTTATTCCGATGAAGAGTCAATATGAGCAACATTTAAACGCTGCGGCCTTAAAATCGATGGGCGTGCCGGTAATCAAAAGCCTGAAACCTAAACATGATGAGATCATCCACAAATGGCTTGAAAAGGGTAAAGTGATTGAAGTGGATTACCAGGATAATACCCAGGAAATTTTAGAGTACGTTGTGGCAAGACATTCAGTCGCAGCACTGTCGCTGATGAAAGCTTAATTTGCTTACATTTGGCCTCTAATCTAAAAGCAATCATGGCACAAAAAGTAATTACTGTGAACATTAATGTTTACGAGCAAACCGTAACCAATCGCCACTCTGCATACGAGATCAAGGATGTAAACAAATACCTGGACGAAGGATGGACCATAAAACAAATTATACCAGGTACCACCACGGCGGCTAACTGGACCAACCTTACATTTATATTGGAGAAATAAGAAATTTAATCGGCAACTTCCTGGTAAATAAGGTTGTGCCACAAACCAACAGGAGTTTCCTTTTTGAACTTGTCTTAATTGTTGTTAACTAGCTTAGTTTACCGATATTTGGCAATTGATGAGCCATTCTACCTCAACCGATACCCGCCTTTATAACCTGATAGCTGCCTTTAAGATCGATGCTAATATAGCGTCGGTCGTTCCATTTGGGAGCGGACATATTAACGATACCTACCGGATCAAAAACAGCGACCCTGACGGAATTGACTATTTACTACAACGTATCAATCACCATGTATTTAAGAATGTGCCTGCCCTGATGCAGAACCTGCTTTATGTTACCGAACATTTAAAGGAAAAACTCACTGAAATACCCGACTCAGACCTTGAAAAGGAAGTGATGACCATTGTAGAAACACGAAACGGTAAGCCTTATTTTCAAGACGGTGATGGTAACTATTGGCGTGTATTTCATTTCCTGAAAGATACCCGCAGCTACGACCAGGTAACTACCGAACAACAGGCCTACGAAGGCGGTAAAGCATTTGGCCGTTTCCAGGCTTTACTTTCGGATATGGAACCGGGTTTGATAAAAGATACTATACCCGATTTCCATAATATCGAATCGCGTTTAGCGAAATTTGAACAGGCTGTTGAGGCGGATAAAGTTGGAAGACTGCACAAAGTATTACCAGAGGCTGAGTTTATCAGGCGCCGCGCCAATGAAATGAGCGAGATACTGCGATTGGGCCGTGCCGGTTTGTTACCGCTTCGGATTGTTCATAATGACACCAAGTTTAACAATGTTTTGCTGGATAGCAGCGACCATGCCCAATGTGTTATCGATCTGGATACGGTAATGCCGGGCTATGTTGCCTATGATTTTGGCGACTCGATCCGTACCATCGCTAATACGGCCGCAGAGGATGAAGAGAACGTCAAATTGATCGACATAAATATTTCATTATTTGAATCTTATACAAAAGGGTATATAAAGGAAGCAATTGCATTTTTAACTGATACCGAACTGAATTCCCTTTTAAAAGGCGTACTACTTTTACCATATGCACAGACCATCCGATTCCTAACAGACTATTTGGAGGGCGATCATTATTATAAAATTCACTCGCCAGATCATAATCTTCAGCGGACACGCGCTCAACTAGCCCTGGTAAAAAAGCTTGAGGAGAGCAGAGAAAAACTAGGCCAGATCATACTGGATACCTGGCAACAATACAAATCTTAAACTGATGAAATCTTTACTGAAAATATTTATCTCAATTATAACTTTTACAATCCTTTCGACAGCTTCATTTGCTAGACCTTTAGCCGATAGCCTTACCACTGTGCCGATTGGTGGTAATGCCTGGCGCACAGATAAAGACACTTCCGGAGGAAACATAAGCAACGAAGGTATTGTGCGTTGGAGTAATAAGGCCGCTAAATATGTTATTTATTTTCGTTTGGGGAGCACAGGTAAATTCAAACTATACCTGAATATGGTTGTGCCGGCTGGCAAAAGCAAGTTAGCTGTGACTGCTTTTGGATTGACTAAAGAAGTTTCAGCGCCCGCCGGTTCTTCACGAGATGTTTATGTTGGTGAATGGACCGCTGTCGATACTGGTTATGTGGCTGTCAAAATAAAAGGCATATCCAAAACTGATAGCTTGTTTGCCAACATCAGCAGCATAAAATTACAGGGAACCGCCATCAACAACAAAACCACTTTTGTAAAAAATAATGAAGGCGAGTTTTTCTACTGGGGACACCGCGGGCCATCGGTGCATTTGGGTTATACCATTCCGGATGGAATTAATGCAGAATGGTTCTACAACGAAGTGACCGTACCCAAAGGCAACGATGTATTAGGCTCCTATTTTATGGCTGATGGTTTTGGCGAGGGCTATTTTGGCATGCAGGTAAACTCTCCTACTGTGCGGCATATACTTTTTTCGGTGTGGAGCCCATTTACCACCGATGATCCTAAATCCATTCCTGATGATCAAAAGATCGTCATGTTAAAAAAGGGGGATAATGTGCATACCGGCGAATTTGGGAATGAAGGTTCAGGTGGCCAAAGCTACATGAACTATTTATGGCATGCTGGCGAAACTTACAAATTTCTGATGCACGCTAAGCCTGATGGCAAAGGCCGGACTGAATACACCGCTTACTTCTTTGCGCCTGAATTAAACAAATGGCAATTAATCGCCAGCTTTAGTCGCCCAAAGACAAATACCTACTTAAAACATCTGCACTCCTTCCTTGAAAATTTTGAACCTGAACAGGGCACAAAAACCCGAGAGGTATTATTCAATAATCAATGGATATGCGATAGTAACGGCAATTGGACCGAGCTCACCAAAGCCCGCTTTACTGGCGACAATACCGCAGCAAAAGGTTACCGGATGGATTATGCAGGCGGATTAGATGGCGACTCCTTTTTCCTAAGAAATTGCGGCTTTTCAAACCATTATACGCCACGCAATAGCTATTTCAACCGTCCAGCCGGAGGGAAAAAGCCAGATATTGATTTCAGCAAGTTGCCGTAGTATTGTAATTAAAATGTTTTTGCAAATGAGATTCCCGGCACGCCGTACTGGTAAGTTGGCATAAGCAACATCGTTTTCTTATTGCCGTTTTTATCCTTGTGTGTAAGCCAGTTACGGATATAAGGATAGGTTAGATAAGAAAGCTTGGTGGACAGAATGCCCAACCCTGCACCGGCTACTACATCGCTGAACCAATGGTCGCGATTGTATAGCCGGAATACACCGGTAGTTGTTGCAATACTGTAGGCAACTACACCATACCATGGCGATTTGGCATCGTACTCCTGCGCCATAAATTCAGCGCCCATAAACGCCGTAGCGGTGTGCCCTGACGGGAAAGATAAATAATCACCATGATTGGGCCGTAGCCGGTGAGTGAGGTGCTTGGTAACCCCAGCCGATATCGCCAAGAAACTTCCCGACAAGCCAAGCAATACGGTCCGGTCAATAAACCTATTTTTGCCGGGGATTCCAACCAGGTTTAAACCGTACACGAGTATAACAGGTGCAAATTGAAAATAACTTTCAGCTTTAGTGCTGAAAGTTGAATCGCTTTTTGCGATCCCGGAATGAATATAATAATCAAAACGACGAATTGGATGCACCGCAAATGAGAGCGCTCCATAAGTAATCATAGCACCAGGCGGGACCAGCGACAGCGGATTACTATGCAGCTTTTTTACCGTGTCCGGCGCTGTCAAAATATCTTTCTTTACGGTATCAACAATCTTCTTTTTTGTAGTGTCCGTAACTTGTGCACCGGCTTCAAATGTTATGAAACAAAGTAATATAAGAACAAAACTTTTCAAGGCATTAAATTTTAGCATTACCACCTCATCATTTAAATAAAAAATTTACTTAAATTGTTTGATGATTTAACTAAAATTTAATGCCTACTAAACGCCGCCTGAATTAAAAAGGGAAACTAGAATCTCATTGATACAGCCAGTCCCGGTGTTCCGTCCTGATAAGTTGGCATGATGAACGTGCTTTTTTTCCCTGTCTTATCAGTATGGGTAAGCATATTGCGCAGATATGGATAAACCAAATACGCTGCTTTAGTAGACAGAATACCAAACCCGGCACCTGCTACTGCATCGCTAAACCAATGCGCCCTGTTGTATATCCGGAACATGGCAGTAGTTGTGGCAAAACTATACCCAATAATTGAATAAATTGGCGACTTGTCGCCATACTCCTGGGCCATAAACTCTGCTAATGCAAAAGCAGCGGCACTATGCCCCGATGGGAACGACAAACGGTCGGAACCATCAGGCCGCCAACGATGGGTGGCACTTTTAATCGGGAGGGTTGATAAGCTTGTAAATGCGGCGGAAATGCCCAATAACGCAGTTCGATCAACAAACCTGTTTTTACCTTCAACCCCTATCAAATTCAGTCCATATACTGCTACTACCGGGCCGAACAAAAAATAACTTTCTGCTTTTGTATTGAATTCGGGGGCTATGTTATGAGCTTCCCCTTTGATGTAATAATCAAACTGGCGTATAGGGTGCACTTCAAACGATAAAGCACCATAAGTAATCAAACCGGCTGGTAAAATAAGCGCGTAAGCTTTGCTATGCAGATGCTTTACGGTATCAGGAATCTGGGTGATGTCTTTTTTTATGGAATCTATTACCTGGGAATTTGCTTTTAATGAAATAACGGCTAATAAAACGATAAGGATCTTTTTCACGCTTGCTATTGCTTTAATTGTAAATATGGATTATTATTTAGGTAAAAATATTCGATATGGCGCAGCCTTTACTTATTTTGGAATAAACGTTACAATTAAAGTACACAATAACAGAAAAATAATCTGTTTATTGTGTATAAAATATTTTTTTGTAAAAAAGCCACCTGCTTTTACAGATGGCTTACAAATATTAATTTCTAGTTTAATTATCCTAACAGAACAGCCTTTACTTTATCCAATATTTTGAACGCCTCTGCGGAGCCGGGAGCTTCAGCATACACACGCAAAACCGGTTCTGTTCCCGATGGGCGCAACATCACCCAGCTTTCATCTTCAAAGAAGAATTTGTAGCCGTCCATGTCTTCTACACGGCTTACTTTCAAATCGCCAAAACTGGTGTATTTACCGCTTCTGCTATTGGCGATGATCTGCTGTTTTAACTCCTCAGTAACATGAAGGTCATAACGCTCAACAGCGAATTTGCCAACCACGTCATATATTTCCTGTACCAGTTCGCTTAAAGAACGGCCCGATTTGGCAATAAATTCCCAAACGATCAAACCGATCCAGATACCATCGCGTTCAGGGATGTGTCCAACTACCGCAATACCGCCAGACTCTTCACCGCCAACCAGGAATGGATTACCTGAGTTAACGATCAGGTCGCAGATATATTTAAAGCCGATTTTGGTTACAATATTTTTCAATCCGTAAGCATCGCACAGCTTTTGTATTTTGCTGGTGCAGCTAAAGGTTGAATAAACGTCTCCGGTAAGTCCCTTTACTTTATGCATGTAGTGGATT
>JAFAKI010000128.1 GCA_019235595.1 Mucilaginibacter sp.
CACGTCGCTTATCGTGCTGGAAACGGTGAACGATTATATCCAATACGATATTGAACCTCCGGCAGAACTGCGTGCCCAGTACGATGCTATTATGAAACAACGGGGACCTAATACCAGGGTCCAAAAAGATAATCTGACCACTTCTGAAGATATGCTGCAGGAATTGGTTAAATGGTGGGAAACAGATTTTTCAGACAAGGAAGAACCGGTTAAACATACGGAAAAGAATGATCAGAGCACCCGGCAGCAAAATGAAAGAACAAATCATGATCAGGTTACAGAGCCAGTATCAGTGCCAAATGGCCCTACGCATTTGACTACAGGAATCGTAACGGCAAAAGAGGATGGGCTTCCTATTCCAGGGGTAACAATAAAAGTCAGAGGTTCAAACATTGCCACACAGACCAACAATAATGGGAGATACTCATTAAATGTACCGCACGGAGCTTCCATTGTGATGTCCTTTGTTGGCTATAATACCAAAACAATTAACCCACGGAATCAAAGAGATGTGAATGTGGTTTTGACTGCTTCATCGGCTCAACTGGGTGAAGTAGTAGTTACAGGTTATGTAACGCAATACAAAAGAGAGGTTACAGGTTCTGTTGCAACGGTAAGAATGGATGATGAGCAGGCGCCTGTAGCCCGAGAATTAAACGCTAAAGTAGCTGGGATATCAGTTGTTAACGAGGATAAAAACTCAGAAACAATGTTACAGGGCCAGGCAGCGGGCGCAACAATAATTAATGGCGCTGCACCAGGAGCAAGCAGTAACATACAAGTGACATTCAACAAAAATATAACTGCACCTCAACCTTTATACGTCGTTGATGGTGTTCAGATGAATAGTATATCTGGAGTGAATCCAAACGATGTTGAATCAATGAGTGTTCTGAGAGATTCCAATGCCACAGCAATATATGGCGCAGCTGGAAGCAATGGGGTTGTTGTAGTTAAAACCAAAAAGGGCAAAGCCAATAAAAGTGGAGATATCAATATTGTTTATGAGGCAGTCAACACGGATTATTTAAAAGCCATACAAAAAACAGATAAAGCCACACAATATCAGAAATACCTTGAACTAAGATCGTCGTTTGTAAGTAATCCTGTTTACTATTTTGATGTCGCCGATCATTTTATCAAAACCGGAAATAAGGAAATAGGTCTGCGGATATTGAGCAACCTTGCCGAACTCGATCTGGGCAGTTATGAACTATATAAAATGCTGGGTTATAAATTAAAGCAGTTGGGCGATTATGAAGATGAAGTATTTGTGTTTAAGAAGATCACCGAGTTGCGCCCGCTAGACCCTCAAAGTTACCGCGATTATGGTTTGGCATTGGAGGATGCAGGAGAACATCAAAAAGCATTGGACGTGCTGTATACTGCAATGACCAAAAGCTATACTAATGACGCTGAAAGCTTGTATTTCGGCATCCAGGAAATATTTCTGCCCGAAATCAACCGCATCGTTGCCATGAATAAAGGCAAACTTGATCTGTCGGCAATCTCAAAAAAAGTCATCAAAGCATTGCCTGCCGATATCCGTATTGTGATGAACTGGAACATGAACAATACCGATATCGATCTTTGGGTGACTGATCCGAATAACGAGAAATGCTATTATTCGCATAACCGCACAGCAATAGGCGGCCGTATTTCTCATGATATGACCCAGGGATTTGGTCCGGAGCAATTCCTGCTAAAGAAAGCAATAAAAGGAACCTATAAAATCGAGATCAATTATTATGGCGACAGACAAGTCACGATTGCAGGTCCTACAACCGTCATGGCAGAGTTATATACCCATTATGGTACACCACAGGAAAAGAAGGAATTGATTGTACTGCAGATGAAAAAAGATGCCAACGGCACAGTGTACGTCGGCGATTTAGATTTCAAATAATTGACAAAAGTGCCTCCGACTAATTGTCGGGGGCACTTTTCTATTTCACCTCGATCACCTTTGATCGCTGCGATATACCATTCTCATTAAAAGATTCGATCTGGAAATAGTAAGGCAGGCTTTTCTCCATTCCATTAAAGAAATATTCGTTTTTGCCATAAACCATGATGTTGTTATACAGTTTATCTGGTGCGATGCCCATGTAAATAGTATAGCCGATGGCATTATCCACCGGTTGCCACCTGATCCATGAATTTCTGCGTTCGGTATCGCCGCGTAGCACCATGAATTCTTTTACGGTGTCCGGTTTTGCACCGGCGCCTTTGCCAAATGCACGGAAACCGGATAAAGCAAACTTGCCTGTCGGCATGTGGATATTAACGATCTTCAAATAACGTGCTTTAACAGGCGTTTTCAATTCGATATAATCATGCGGAGCGTCGGTCTTGTTTTTGCTTTTATCAACCAGCACTTTCCAGTTTTTACCATCTAAGGACGAGTAAATAACGTATTGCATATAAACGCCATGCGATTTGCCTAAGAACTCCACATCTTGATCAGCATAGTTTACCTGTATGGCATTTACAGTGCTCACTTCACCTAAGTCGGAGTTTAGCCATTCGCCTTTATTGGCTGTTTTGGCGCACCAGTAGGTTTTGATGTCTTCGTCTACTGCGTAATTCGGTTCAAAGCCTCCGAGTGTTGATGATACTTCGACCGGTTTATTATAATTCAGGATCATCCAGCCGGTGAAATTGCTTTTTAAGTGGTATTCTTTGCCTGTTGGCAGATATTGAGGATAATCGCCGTAAGCCGTATTACAGTAAAGTACGCCATCACTGTCAAAACCCGCAGGCCAGAAACCAATACGGCGTTCAAAGTTGTTCTTTACATTTACCACCATGGTGGATATATGCCAGTAATTACCATATTTATCGGCCCAGGTAGCACCATGACCAGCCCCTTTGGCAAAACCACCAGGTTTATAGGAGAACGGGTTATGTTTTTGATAAGTAAAAGGCCCAAGCGGTTTGTCACCAACATAAACGCCGTCCGCATAGCCCCGCCCTTCTGTACCTGAACCACCGAATTGAAGATAATATTTCCCATCATGCTTATTCATCCATGATCCTTCCATAAATCCCCCCAAAAACACATTGTCGTTGTTTTCGCCGAAGCGTTCCCAGCCGTGTTCGTTATAATCCAGGTGAAGCGTTTCTACTTTAGGTCCGATTGGCTCAAATGTCTTACGGTCGATTTCCTGCCCGTATAAAGGCAGGGTGTTACTCGACCCATGATAGATATAAACCCGACCGTCATCATCAGCGAACATCCCGGGGTCCCAGGCGCCAACTTTAAAATAGTCTTTCGCTGCTTTCCAATCATCTTCTGTTGGATTAGTGCTCATCCACAGCGTAAAATCTTTGTTGTAGGTAGAACCGATCACAAGCAAAGTATCTCCCAACACTAAAGTAGCCGGAGCACAAAGATTATCGCCCTGATTCTCGTTGTATGGACGAAGAAAGCTTCTTGAAACAAAATGCCAGTTCAGCATATCGTCGCTGTACCAGTACCCGAATTGGTTGGTTGAAAAAAGATAGTATTTCCCTTTAAACAAAGTGATTGTAGGATCAGCTGTTGCGCGGTGACGGCCCCATTTGGAGAAATCCTTAAAAGGAGTATATCCATAATCCAAATTAAGCGGATTACAATAGGTGAGGCGCTTTTGCTGGGCATTGGTTTGTACAAAAAAGCATAAACATATGATCAGTACAAGATAACCGGACGGTCTTTTCATAACAGGGTTTATAATCTGAAACGTTGAGGCTAATATAGATAGTTTGAAAGGCTAATAGATCTTTAATTCAATTTTTTAGGGATTGACTGGTTTGTTCATAATCAAAAATTTTGTCCGATATCGAACACTTTTTTTAAGGGTTTGAATCTTAATTGTCTATAAATCAAAAATTTGTCTTTGGTATAGGTATTGCAAGGTACTGGGTAAAATTGATAATATGGATACCGAGATCACCGCGGAAGTAGTACAACAGAAAAGAAAAAAAGGGATCATTTATGGTTTTATAGCCGTAGCTATTGTAACCGTAATTAT
>JAFAKI010000322.1 GCA_019235595.1 Mucilaginibacter sp.
TGGCTTCCTAAGAATATAGATATAATAGCAGGCGGGGCTTCGTTTGCGCCGAGACGATGATCGTTATCAACTGATGCGATTGATGCCCGCAGTAAGTCGGCATGCTCATATACTGCCCTGATGGTATTTACAAAGAAAGTAAGGAACATCAGGTTGTTTTTGGGCGTTTTGCCAGGCGATAACAGGTTCCTGCCGGTATTGGTGATCATCGACCAGTTATTGTGCTTGCCCGATCCGTTGATGCCTGCATATGGTTTTTCGTGCAGTAAAACCTTGAAATTATGACGTTTGGCCACGCGGTCCATCAGGTCCATCAGCAATTGGTTGTGATCTATTGCCAGGTTGATCTCTTCATAAATCGGTGCACACTCAAATTGTGATGGTGCCACTTCATTGTGACGAGTTTTTAATGGAATACCCAATTGCAGGGCCTCGGTCTCCATATCTTGCATAAAGGCATAAACCCGTTCCGGTATAGAACCAAAATAATGGTCCTCCAGTTGCTGGTTTTTTGCCGACATGTGGCCGAATAAGGTACGACCTGTTAAATAAAGGTCTGGCCGCGCATTAAATAAGGCGATATCAACCAGGAAATATTCCTGTTCGATACCTAATGAAGCATTTACCTTTTCTATGCTCTTATCAAAATAATGGCATACATCAACGGCAGCTTTATCCAGTGCACTTAATGCCTTTAATAATGGCACCTTATAATCTAATGCTTCGCCGGTATAAGAAACGAATACGGTGGGTATGCATAAGGTGCGCCCCATGATAAATGCGGGAGACGAGGGGTCCCACGCGGTATAGCCCCTTGCTTCAAAAGTATTACGGATGCCGCCGCTTGGGAAGCTGGATGCATCTGGTTCCTGTTGCGCTAATGCATCGCCGGAGAAAACTTCGATTGCTCCACCGTCGCCGGTTGGTTCAAAAAAAGCGTCGTGCTTTTCAGCCGTTGAGCCTGTGAGTGGTTGGAACCAGTGTGTATAATGTGTAGCGTTTTTGCTCATAGCCCACGATTTCATAACCGATGCTACCTGTTCGGCCATATCACGAGGGATGGGTTCACCTTTATCAATAGAGTTGATAATAACCTGGTAAGCTTCTTTTGAAAGGTACTCTTTCATTTTTAGCTTATCAAATACGTTGGAACTGAAATAGTCTGAGATTTTAGTTGATGGTAGCTTTACGTCAGGCGTGGTCCTGTTTAGTACCGCCCGCAAAGCCTGAAATCGAATGTTTGACATCTTTATTGAATTAAAGGTTATCTCAAAAGTAAAATTATCTATGAGAATACGCAGAATATTTGGTCAAAATATCTGATTATTTAAAAAATCGACCCCGGATTTGTCTTTTTCGATGAGATTTGGTGCCTTCAATGGCTCAAATCATTCAGATTTTTCAAAAAGTGAGCTTTCGTAAGGTGTTTTTTAGTGGAATTAATAAAAAATACCGGCTTTTAATTCTTGAAATATAGAATAGTGTAAATTTTACAGATAATTTGCATTAAGTTGCTTCTATTTGGTGTTTTTTGATTGAAAAAAATGTAAAATAGCTATATTTTTAATTGTTATTTTTACAATTTTCATAATTCTTTATGTTTTTATGTAAAAATGGCAATCAAAAATTTGTTTTTTTATAAAAACATGCATAATTTCATGAAAAATTAATAAAATCATATCTAAAATTTGAAAAATATATGATTCTATTAAATATTAGGTGGGTATTTGGCGATAGGTTGGGTTTAAATTCAGAATATCATAAAATTCGTTCATATCAATCAAACTAAATTAAACAAACAATGAAAGTAAAATCTCCAAAAGTAAACTTGTTCAGTCTTCTCCGACAACTGACGCGTGAAAGGTGGGCGCTCGGAGCGACCATTTTTTCCGGAAAAATGATCGGACTAGGTTTAGTCCTTTTAGCCATGATGACTATTCCTGGACTATTACCTACGGCTGCTCATGCTGCAACAGCGCCAGCTAAACCAACCGATCTGGAAACATCTATGATGAATACGATGAATACCATCTGGACACTGGTTGCTGCATTTTTAGTTTTCGGGATGCAGGCAGGTTTCGTTATGCTGGAAGCCGGCTTTGCCCGCAAGCGTGAAACAGTGAATGTGTTGATGGAGTGCGTGTTTGATACCTGTCTTTGCGGTATCCTGTTTTATGCTGTAGGTTATGCCTTCATGTTTGGATGGGGCAACGGCTTCATCGGCTGGCATGGAGATCCTGCAGGAAAGATCAGCGGATCATGGTTCTTCCTTCAAAATACACCTGATACTTACGGTAGCACCGGTATTCCTGTAATTGCCCATTGGATATTCCAGTACGCTTTTGCTGATACCTGCTCAACTATCGTTTCTGGTGCGATGATCGGCCGTACGAGCTTCCGAGGCGATATTCTTTACAGTATCGGTATCACCGGTTTCATTTACCCAATTATCGGCCACTGGGCCTGGGGGCCTGATGGTTGGTTAGCTGTAATGGGTACTAAAGGCAACTTCTTTGAATCATTAGGTCAGGGTTTCCGCGATTTCGCTGGTTCAACAGTAGTACACACTATTGGCGGTATAGCATCCTTAGCCGGAGCGGTTGTTTTAGGCCCTCGCATAGGACGTATATTTAAACGCGATGATAAAGAGAAAGGCGGCATGCCACCGGGACACAACATGTTAGTTGCCGCTGTAGGTACCTTTATCTTGTGGTTCGGCTGGTACGGATTTAACCCTGGCAGTACGCTTTCAGCCATGGACGTGCAGGGTATCGGTCGCGTTGCTACCAATACAACGCTTGCAGCCTGCGCCGGCGGTATGTTTGCTATGATTGCCGCACTATGGTGGGGTGATACCAAAGGGAAATTTGACTTAGGTTATACATTGAACGGCTGTCTTGGCGGTTTAGTTGCTATTACCTGCCCTTGCTACTGGGTAAGCCCGCTTGGTGCTACCATATTAGGTGCCGTTGCCGGTTTAGTAGTATTTGGTGGTATGTACCTTATCGAATGGTTACGTGTTGACGATCCGGTAGGTGCGGTTGCAGTACACGGCTTCGCTGGTATCTGGGGGACATTATCATTAGGTCTGTTCGCTGCTGGTCAATTCGGTGCGACTGGTCCAACCGGTGCGGATAACTCAGCCCCAGTTGCTGGCTTATTCTACGGTGGCGGCTGGAGTGTATTTATCGCACAGGCTATCGGTACATTCACTATTGCCGCTGCTGTGTTTGTGGTAACCGCTGTTATGATGTTTATTATCAATAAATTCCCATATCCTTGGAAACTGCGCGTTGAAGAGCACGGCGAAACCGGATTGGGTGGCCTGGATGTATTCGATCATGGTATTGAAGTTTATCCTGCCCAGGATGAAGATGTAAGCTTATCGGGCTTATTTGATAAAGGTGTTAAACTACCAGCAGAAGCTTAATCAAAAGCCCTGCATCCTTAATATTCCCGTGCGGTTGGTAAAGAGTTGCTGCTTACAACCCTGGTATAGTCAACCGCACGGGATTACTAAATCTTCCATAAGATTTCTCTGCTTCTTAATGTCTGCTAACATTGAGTTTATTCTCGCAGGGGATTTTATGTCTAAAATTTCTATCAATCAAACCAAATAATCAATCAAATCAATCAAACAATTGTCATGAAAAGACTACTTTTACTCCTATCACTATTTGTTATTACTGTCGCTTCTGCTAACGCGACTACAACAGCGGTTGCCGACACCGGAAAAATTGGTACTGGTGCCGACCCTAAAGACCCGCCGCTGATTCTCTCTGGTTCAGTAGATACTTATTATAAATACGATTTTTCAGGTCATGCAAATATTCCGACCAGTTTTGCATCCGATCAGAACTCCGTATCAATCGGTATGGTCGACCTGGGCTTGAAGAAAAAAGTAGGTAAAGCTTCCTTTGTTGGCGAACTATCGTTTGGCCCAAGAGGTCAATATCAGTCGATCCCTAACGGAGATGGTTTTACCGCAAATGCAAATAATTCATTCCATATCCAAAACCTGTATGTATCATACGATGTAACGGATAAATTGAATTTTACTGCCGGTTATATGGCTACCTTTATAGGTTACGAGGTGATTTCTCCAACAGGAAATTTTAACTATTCAACCTCATACCTGTTCACAAATGGTCCATTCCAGAATGCGGGCTTCAAAGCTACCTATGCTTTTTCGGATAAAGTAAGCTTGATGGCGGGTATCTTCAATGATAACTGGAATGTTTACACCTCTCAACATGATGTATCAACTTTTGGCGCACAGTTATTTCTTGCTCCTGCAAAAGGTTGGACCGCTTATTTGAACGTGGCATCCGGCCCAACTTCGGGTACTATCTTCGACCTGACTACTGCATATCAGATCACGGATGCATTTAAACTAGGTTTAAATGGCGCTGACTTTACTCCGGCTCATGGCGGCGGCGGCTACCAGGGTGTTGCTTTATATCCTCAATTAGCTGTGTCTAAAATTGTTACTTTGGGCCTAAGAGGCGAATACTTTGAATCAAAGGCGACCAAAACTATTCCAAGCGCTAACGTTACCGGAATAACTGCTACAGCAAATATTAAAGCAGGTGCGATTACTTTGATCCCTGAAGTAAGGTTTGACAATGCTAAAAACCAAATATTTACAGATAGCAATAATGCGCCTACCAAGTCGGCCAATCAGTTTCTGATAGCTGCAGTTTATGCATTCTAATTAATTTAGGTATATTAAATTTCACAAAAGCCGCTTACCTTAAAGGGAGCGGCTTTATATTTACGTTATGAAGAAGATATTTTTGTTGATTACCTGTTTGTTGGTTTCGGGTGTGGTAAGCGCACAGAAGAATTTATTATCCATTGATGAGAATAATAAATACATTTATTACCAGGTGGTGGATATGCCTGGCATCAAAGCCGATAGCCTGCATAATAATATGGCTTTGTTCGTAAGAGAGTTTTATCCAAAGGAAAAATCCTTACAAATAACCAATTCAGGCGCCTCGGTAAAAGATAAATTCCTGACTTATACCTCGTTGGTAAAACACGAGAAT
>JAFAKI010000425.1 GCA_019235595.1 Mucilaginibacter sp.
TTATCCGCGATTTTGACGATCAAAAATTAAAGCAACATGCTGATGTGATCCGCAATATAGCTGATGAGGTACTGAAGAAATTTCCGGGCTGTACTTATGAGTTGCAAATACATGAGCAATACCGCAATATGAAAAAGGTATTAGATGAGCATCCTCAAATTGTTGAATATGGAATGGAAGCTATGCGCCGTGCTGATTTAGACGCCCGCCTGTGCAGCATACGCGGGGGTACCGATGGTTCACGACTTTCCTTTATGGGATTACCATGCCCAAATATTTTTGCCGGCGAACACGCTTTTCATAGCAAGCACGAGTGGGTTTCTGTTCAGGATATGCAAAAGGCTGTCGAGACAATTTTGCATTTGTGCATGATTTGGGAAGAGAAGGCATAGGAGTCCGAAAGTCCGCATAAGTCGGAAAGTCCGGAAGACAAAACACGTCAGCTTCTTTCGGACTTTCGGACTTCCCGACTTTCTGACTATAAATTATTCTCCGACAGCAAATCGTCTGTCAGCTTTTCAAATTCCTTAGTAAACTCTTCGTAGTATCTGCCGGTACCCGGACCACTAAAGCCGGTATGTATTTTACGCACATCCCCTTTTTTATCAATGATGATGGTAGTAGGGAAGCCTTTATAATCAGCCAGCATAGGCAGGCTTTTCTGCGGGTCGCCTTTGCCTGGGGTGTATCCGGTAATGAGCAACGGATAAGTGATATCAAACCTGTTTTTTAACTGGGTTAATGTCGGTACCGATTTCTGAAAATCGGTAGTACGCTCATAAGCCAAACCGATTATCTCCACACCTTTAGGGTGATATTTCTTGTAATAATTCACCATATAGGCGGTTTCATCCATACAGTTAGGGCACCAGGAACCCAACATTTGCACAATAACCACTTTGCCTTTAAATTGAGGATCATCCAATGAAACTTTCTTTCCGGTAAGATCAGGAAATGTAAAGTCAATCTTTTTATACCCCGGTTTTAAATAAGTTAGCGAATATGCATCAGGCAATTTGGCATTGGCGTCCTTTACTGCTGTCCATTGATCTAAGTTCGAATAGCCGGCATAATATTTACCGTTTACTATAGTTTTATCAGCGGTAATATCTGCAGTAAAAAAATAAGCATGGCCACCATCAAAGGTTGATAAGTATAGTTTATTACCTGCTACCGTTCCTTCAAGAAAACGGTCATCGCCGGTAGTAGTTAAAAACGTACCCGTAAGTTTTGAGCCCACCTGTTTGAATTCACCTACGGTAGTGTCTTTGTTGCCATCGCTAACAAATATAGCTGACCATCTGCCGGTTATATTATAAGCAGGCTTTGCAGATGATTTGAAAAAGCGAAAATCCTGCCCGGGAGTGGCTTTAAAATCCATGGCAGCGTCCTTGTCACCATAATGCTTTATCCATTGCCCTTTTAATGAAGCCCCGGCATATTTCAACTTAAACTCCGAGTTGAATAAAGGCATACGAACAAATACCGAATCACCTTTTTGCCTGATGTTGGTTACTTTAAATCTTTCAGCTCCGTTGTGAATAATAATTTGTTGCTTTCCGTCAAAACCGATCACATCAAAATTAAACGGCACGTTGTTTCCCGAGGGACTCGTAAGCACGCCACGCCAAATGCCCGCCTTTAATCTGCTTTGGGCAAAATTGGTATTAGCTACGAATAAGATAAGGAAGATAAATAACAGATTTTTATAGCGCATTACCTGAATAGTCTATTAAATTGATATACTTTTTCAAAGTACGCGAAAACAATCCAATTATTTCAGCACTTCCCGCGAAATGACAATTTTTTGAATTTCGGAAGTACCTTCATATATCTGGGTGATCTTAGCATCACGCATCAAACGCTCAACATGATACTCCTTTACAAAGCCATAGCCACCGTGAATTTGCACTGCTTCAACGGTGGTACGCATAGCCACTTCTGATGCATAAAGTTTGGCCATTGAGCTGGCCTGTGCATAAGGCAAATCATGATCTTTCAGCCAGGCCGCCTTTAAGCAAAGCAGGCGGGCTGCTTCAATTTCAGTCGCCATATCCGCCAGTTTAAACTGTATAGCCTGCAGATCAGAGATAGTTTTGCCAAATGCTTTGCGTTCTTTTGAGTATTGTAGGGCGAGTTCATATGCGCCCGATGCAATACCCAATGCTTGAGAAGCAATACCAATGCGGCCGCCTTCCAGTGTCTTCATGGCGAACTTAAACCCGAAGCCGTCTTCGCCCAGGCGGTTTTCCTTCGGAACTTTTACATCAGTAAACATCAATGAATGCGTGTCTGATCCGCGTATTCCCAGTTTGTTTTCTTTGGGCCCGACGGTAAACCCGGGCATTCCCTTTTCTACGATCAAAGCGTTGATGCCATGATGCTTTTTCGATGCATCGGTTTGGGCAATCACCAGGTAAGTTGACGCAGTACCGCCATTGGTGATCCAGTTTTTGGTGCCATTGAGCAGGTAATGATCGCCCATATCAATAGCGGTTGTACGTTGAGAAGTAGCATCCGACCCCGCTTCAGGCTCCGACAAACAGAATGCGCCTATTTTTTCTCCTTTAGCTAACGGAACCAGGTATTTCTGCTTCTGCTCCTCGGTCCCATATTTTTCAAGGCCATAACAAACCAGCGAATTATTCACCGAAACAACTACCGATGCCGACGCATCAATTTTTGACAGTTCTTCCATCACCAGCACATAGGATATAGCATCCATACCACTACCGCCATATTCGGGCGAGACCATCATCCCCATAAAACCCAGCTCACCCATCTGCTTTACCTGCTCGGCCGGGAATTTTTGGTGTTCATCACGTTCTATAACGCCTGGTTTCAATTCTGTCTGCGCGAAATCTCTAGCCGCCTGGCGTATCATTAGTTGTTCTTCAGATAATTCGAAATGCATGGAGTAATAGGTTATGGGTCAAAAATAATATTATGCACGCATAGTAAAAAGAGGTGCAAAAAAAAAGAGAACTTTTTGCAAAGTTCTCTTTCCCCTAATTAATTTAAACTATTGATTAAACCCAAAACAAAGAACAAAATATCCCAGCTTGGGCGTCTGAGAATTCTAAAATATGTTTTTCACAGGTAGATGAAATTCTATTTTTTTCACAGATTTCTTGCAGAGTCAATATTTTATAAACAAAAGTAACGCCACAATTCCTCAAACTCAATGACGAATACGTCAGTATTTGTAAATCCGGTATAATAATATTATT
>JAFAKI010000176.1 GCA_019235595.1 Mucilaginibacter sp.
ACGATCGTATCAGCGGATTATTCGCAAATTGAATTACGTATCATAGCGGAGATAAGCAAGGATAAGAACATGATGGATGCCTTTATTAATAATCACGACATCCACACAGCAACTGCCGCAAAAGTATACGGTAAACAATTGAGCGAAGTGACTAGCGACGAGCGTCGCAATGCCAAGGCGGTTAACTTCGGTATTATCTATGGTCAGTCGGCATTTGGCTTATCACAGAACCTGGGTATTCCGCGTAAAGAAGCTGCAGAAATTATCGAAAACTATTTCGCTCAGTATCCTGGCATCAAGCAATACATGAGTGATACCATGAACTTCGCCCGCGAAAATGGTTATGTATGTACGCTCAAAGGTCGCCGCCGGTACTTGAGGGATATCAATTCGGCTAACGCAACAGTTCGCGGTTTTGCTGAGCGAAATGCCATCAACGCCCCGATTCAGGGATCGGCGGCTGATATGATAAAAGTTGCGATGATCAATATTCATCGTGAAATGAAAGCGCAAAAACTGGATGCCCGCATGACCATGCAGGTGCATGACGAGTTGGTTTTTGACGTACCGAATAACGAAGTGGAAAAGATAAAGCCAATCATCATGGAAAACATGAAGAACGCCATTAAGACCGAAGTGCCAATTATGGTGGAAATTGGTACGGGTTCAAACTGGCTGGAAGCACATTGATATTATCATTATCGCAAAATAATACCTCGATAATGTTAATTAAATGATGATTTCGCAATAAAAAGTACTTTAAGGGGCATATTTTAAAAACGAATAGCCCTATCGGCTATACAAATAATAAAAATTAACTTTTTGAATAGATTATACCGCTCAGCATTGATTATTTAAATAATTCTTTGCTTAAATTGAGCCGTATTATCATCTATAAATGAAAGTTTTCCACCTAAGCGCCGAATGTTATCCTATTGCCAAAGTTGGCGGTCTAGCCGATGTTGTTGGCGCACTGCCCAAATACCAGAATAAGCTTGGTATTGAGGCTGCTGTAGTAATGCCCTTTTACAATCGGAAGTTTACCCAGGAAAATGAATTTGATGTTGTTTTCCAGGCGACATCCTTACTGGGCACCGAACGTTTTTATTTCGAAATTTTAAAAGAAAGAACCAATAAGCTCGGTTTTGAGCTTTTCCTGGTAAAAATACCCGGACTGCTCGACCGGGAAAATGTGTATGAGTACCCTGACGAAACCGAACAGTTTATTGCATTCCAGATCGCATTCCTCGACTGGATCAGTTGGTCGCAGCAATCGCCCGATTTGATCCATTGCCATGATCATCATACCGGACTGGTTCCCTTCCTGATGACTAATTCTAAATTGTACCGGCGCTTTGCTAATACCCCTACGGTACTAACGATACATAATGGTCAGTATCACGGCGCCTTCAGCTGGACCAAGCTTTCGCTGCTGCCAGAGATCGACATGGCAAAAGTAGGCCTGCTCGACTGGAACGGTGGCATCAACCCATTAGCTGCAGGTGTAAAATGTTGCTGGCGCTATACGGCGGTTTCTCCCACTTATCTGGAGGAGCTTACTATTAACTCAAACGGGATGGAATACTTGTTCTATATGGAACGGGCAAAAGGTACGGGCATACTAAATGGTATCGACACTGAAGTATGGAACCCTAAAACCGACCCGATGATTGCTGAGAACTATAACCTACGGCAATTAGCTGCCGGGAAGCAAAAGAACAAAATTGCACTTTGCGAAAGGTTTGGATTATCGCCTGATAAACCGACTATTTCCTTCATTGGCCGATTAGTTATAGAAAAAGGCGCCGATGTATTGCCCGAAGCATTAAAAAATAGCATCGAGGCGCATCCGGATGGTGTAAATTTTATTATATTAGGTGCAGGCGAGGTAAAAACGCAGGAAGAATTAGTTGCATTAAAAGAGCAATTCCCAAATCAATATAGCGTTTTTATTGGTTACGATGAAAGCCTTGCTCACCTGGTATATGCCGGTTCCGATTTTCTGTTGATGCCATCAAGGGTTGAGCCCTGCGGCCTGAACCAAATGTACTCGATGCGATATGGTACCATGCCTATGGTACGCGTTACCGGAGGATTGAAAGATACCGTAATTGATTATGGCGATGAGGGTGGATATGGTATCCGTTTTTTACAAGCGAGCGCGTCCGATATTGTCCACTCCGTAGGGCGGGCAGTTGAGGTATACGCTGACACTGCTCTTTTACAATTGTTACGCAAAAGAATGATGGCGCTCGATTTCTCCTGGGATCGCTCCGCCAAAGAATATATTGACCTTTATCAAAGTTTAAATCCTGCTATATGACCTCAAAAGTAATTTGCATCGTGTTGGGAGGTGGCCAGGGAAGCCGCCTTTCACCGCTCACCGCTACCCGTTCAAAACCGGCTGTGCCTATTGCCGGTAAATATCGTTTAGTGGATATTCCGATCTCGAACTGCTTACACTCGGGTATTACGCGAATTTATGTGTTGACGCAGTTTAACTCGGCATCATTAAATAAGCACATTAAAAACACATATCATTTCAGCAGTTTCAGCGATGCTTTTGTTGACATACTTGCGGCTGAACAAACCCCGTCAAGTGTGTCATGGTTCCAGGGCACTGCCGATGCGGTTCGCCAAAGTTTGCATCACCTGGCCGTACATGAGTTCGACTATGTGCTGATCCTTTCAGGCGATCAATTGTACCAGATGGATTTTGAAGATATGATTGAAAATCATATCAGCAAGCAAGCCGATATATCGATAGCGACAATACCTGTTCATGCGAACGACGTACCGGGTTTTGGTATCATGCAAACGGACGAAAACAGCCTGATCACTAAGTTTGTGGAGAAGCCCAAAAAGGATTTTGAATACTTGAAATCGGAAGTAAGCGACGAGATGGTGAAACAGGGGAGACATTACCTGGCATCAATGGGTATCTATCTGTTCAACCGCAAAGTGCTGTTCGACTTGCTTGAAGGAAAT
Organism: Mucilaginibacter sp.; assembly: GCA_019235595.1. Taxonomy (GTDB): domain Bacteria; phylum Bacteroidota; class Bacteroidia; order Sphingobacteriales; family Sphingobacteriaceae; genus Mucilaginibacter. The sequence continues at coordinate 2,989 of JAFAKI010000176.1, forward strand.
GATCACCCTGATTTTGGTAAAGAGATCATCCCGCAATCGATCAATACCCATGTAGTATCCAGTTATCAATACGAGGGCTACTGGACAGATATTGGTACAATTCCGTCATTCTTCGAGGCAAACCTGGGATTAACTGATGAAATACCTCAATTCAACCTGTTCGACAAGAATTACATCTTCACCCGCGCACGTATGCTGCCGCCTTCAAAGATTTCGGGTACGCAAATGGAGAAAACCATTATTGCAGACGGGTGCATTGTAAATGCCAGTCGAATTACCCGGTCTGTAATTGGTATCCGCACCCGCATAGGATTCGATACTATTATTGAGAACTGTTATGTAATGGGAAGCGATAATTATCAAACCCTGGAACAAATACAGGAGTCGCGGGCGAGTGATTCGCCTATCATGGGTATCGGCGACCGTTGTGTGATCAAAAATGCCATCATCGATAAAAACACCTACATCGGTAATGACGTGAATATCAATTGCGGTGGCAAAAAGCTGGAAGACGGTGATTATGGCACGCACACTGTTCAGGATGGTATTGTAGTGATAAAG
>JAFAKI010000224.1 GCA_019235595.1 Mucilaginibacter sp.
TTGATGAAGGAAGATACCTTATTCTTAATAAGATTCCTCCAGGCAACTTTAAGATAGTTCTTTATCATAATGTTGGTTCATTGGTCATTAGTTCATTAGTACTTCTTCACTGATTAACCGACCACTGGTTAACTGATAACTAGTTAACTGGTCACTCACTCCGCAAACTCTTCACCGGATTAGCCAATGCCGCCTTTATTGCCTGAAACCCTACCGTAATTAGGGCGATAGAAATTGTTCCTACTCCGGCCAGTGTAAATACCCACACACTGATACTAGTATGATAAGCAAAACCCTGTAACCAATTATTCATTACAAACCAGGCAATTGGCGAAGCAATCAACAAGGCAATAGTCACCAATTGTATAAAGTCTTTACTTAGCATGGCTGCAATGTTTGTCGCTGATGCTCCCAGAATTTTTCTGATACTGATCTCTTTGGCTTTCTTTTCGGTCATAAACAGTGCCAGACCAAAAAGGCCGATGCAAGAAATAAAAATTGTAACGCCCATCGCGACATTCATCAATGTCGCAGTATGTTCATCTTGTTGATAGGCTCTTGCTAACGCATCATCATAAAATTTATAATCAAATACACCCCCGGGATATATTGATTTCCATACTTTTTCTATTTGACCAAGTGTTGGTTTTAAATCGCCGGCTCGTTTGCCTTTTGCTGCAAGTTTGATAACAATCGTTCCTTCCCGTTCTACTCTATTAATAATACACAACGGAGTAACCGGAGCATGCAACGAGCTCGAGTGAAAATCGGCCACAACGCCAACAACAGGATAGGGTTTATTAAACCAGTAAATGGTTTTACCGATGGCTTGAGAAGGATTTTGACATCCCATCAGCCGCGATAATTTCTCATTGATAACAAATTCATTCACACTATCCGCATGAGCGAGATTTCTGCCGGCAAGTAGTTTTATATGATAAAGTGGGATAAGGTCTTCATTGCCATCTACCTGGCCAACGCCAATATCTTTTATATCTGAAGGCCTGAATTTTATCCGCATAGCTTTTGCCTCACCCGGCGTTGCCCAGGCTAAGGCCACTTTATTAACGCCGGATAATTGTTTGATCTTTACAGCCGCTACTCTCGCTTTCGACAGGCTATCGCCCCGTGGCGTTTCAACTGTTATAACCGCGTCGGTGGAAAAACCAAGATCCTTATTACGGATGTAATTGAACTGTCGCGATATAACTATTGTACCAATGATAAAAACGAGTGAAACGGTAAATTGAAAAACGATCAACCCCTTTCTGAGAAACCATTTTTCGCTGCCTTTATAAGTGCCTGCTCCCTTAAGACTAATAACAGGCAAATAGGAAGATAAAACCCTTGCAGGATAAAATCCTGCCAGTAAAGAAGTGATAACGGTTAATGTAAACAGGAACGTGATGGTAGCTGGATTTAATGGATTAAATCCTATACCATTTGGAATGAATGCACCGAATGCAGTAAGAACCGGTTGCACCATCACTATCGCCACTAACACGGCAAAAGCGGTGAGCATAAAGGCCTCTGTTAAAAACTGAAATATCAGGTTTGAGCGGTTGCTGCCCAGCACTTTTCTAACGCCTACTTCCTTGGCTCGCCGGATGGATTGTGCGGTTGATAAATTGATAAAATTAATGACCGCCAATATCAAAATGAATAACGCAATGCCCATCAATATGTATAAGGTAGGAAGGTGAGCTGTGCGGATAGGGTTTTCTATCACATCTGCATTAAAATGAATATCAGATAATGGCTCCAGCCAGGGCGATAATTTTGCTTTGGAGTCTTCATGGCTCTTTACAATTGCAGCCATTTGCTGAGCAATCTGTGTGGGCTGAACGCCGTCAGAAAGTTTTACGAAAACCCAGGTCGACATGTCACCCTCACTCCACGAGCCGGGGTTAAAGTTCTTTTTCAAAAAGCTGTTTTGCAGGCTGGCGGATGATATAAAGTCCGTGTAAGACAAATCTGATTTCTGAGCCCAGTCCTTTACAATACCTGATACTTTCACCGTTAGTGAATCATCATAAACGACCTCTTTGCCAATCATCTCATCCGGTGAAATATTGCCAAAATATTGATGCGCCTTCTTTTCAGTCAGCACGACAGTAAATGGAGTCTTTAACGATGCGCCGTTCCCGGCTAACCAGTTATACTTAAATATGTCAAAAAACTGGGGATCGGTAATTATTGTTCCCGAATTGTCAGTAAACTGTGTTGGCTTACCAGAGTCCTGGCGAATGGTTGATTTTACATTGTAAAAATTTACCCCAGCTATCGCTTCTAATCCCGGAACTGTTTGCCGGGCAGCAGGAGCAAGCCCCATCGGCAACCGCGCAAAATGTAACTTTTCGCCGGTACTTTCTGTGGCATCCACCATAATCCTGTAAATTCGTTGTTTATCAGGATGAAAAGTGTCGAAACTCAACTCGTAACTGGTGACAACATATATTGAGATACATATGCAAATACCCACTGCAAGCCCCAATATATTAATGGCGGTATAAGTACTGTTCCTGGTGATATTGCGCCACGCAATTTTAAGATAGTTCTTTATCATAATGTTGGTTCATTAGTCATTAGTAGTTCTTCACTAATTAACTGATCACCGGTTAACTGGTAACTAGTTAACTGATCACTCCGACCGCAAACTCTTCACCGGGTTGGCAGTAGCTGCTTTAATACTCTGATAGCTTACTGTTAGTACGGTGATAAATAATGCACCGAAAGCTGTTACTGCAAAAATCCACCAACCCATGGCTGACCGGTACGTATAGTTTTGCAACCAATTATGCATAAAGTAATAAGCTATAGGCGAGGCGATCAGCAGCGAGATGACTACCAGTCCCACAAAATCTTTTGAAAGCAATTGCCACAGATTAAACACCGATGCGCCAAGTACTTTACGGACACCAATTTCTTTTACACGCTGCTCGGCTGTAAACGATGCCATACCGAATAGCCCAAGGCAACTGATAAAGATGGCGAGACTGGCAAATGAACTGGCCAGTTTGCCTACGCGCACCTCGTTATCATACTTTTTGGCATAATCGTCATCGGCAAAGTTGTATTCGAATGGAGTAGAAGGGTCATATTTCTTAAAGATGGCGCCAATCTTATCGATGGCGTCATGAGCACTTACATTAGGGTTGAGCCTAATATCAACTTTATTTAGTCCTTTCCGCACATAATAGAAAGTTTGTTCCACAGGTTGGTAAGCGGATTCGGCGACTATGTCCTTTACAACACCGATAATTTTGTAATTACCATTGCCCAGCCAGGTGATAGTTTGGCCAATGGGATTTTTAAATCCAAGGTATCTTACGCAAGCTTCATTAATGATGAAAGCGGATGAGTCGCTTTTTAACGCCGGGTCAAAGTCACGGCCTTCTTTTAGCTCCCATTTAGCGGTCTTACCAAATTCAGGAGAAACAGCCAGGCTTTTGAAATTTTCTTGTAAGGCAGGATCTTTGCCCTGCCACGTAAAACCGCCATTAGTAGAAGTGCCATCGGTAATACGGGTCTCGGACTGTGATACTGATGCAACTACTCCGCTTGTCAGCAAGTCGTTTTTTACTGCATCGTATTTTTTTACAATATAGTCAGTTTGCAGTGGCACGATCATCAGGCCACTTACATTAAAACCAATAGGCCGATTTTTTGCATACTGCACCTGGTCAAAAACTACGATAGTGCCGATGATCAACACAATGGAGACGGTAAATTGCACTACCACCAAAACCTTGCGTGGTATCGATGCCAGGCGACCCGCCCGGAAAGTGCCCTTCAACACTTTCACAGGGTTGAAGGATGACAAATACAAGGCAGGATAGCTGCCGGCAATTAACCCGGTAAATAAGGTAAACCCAATACCAGCCAACCAGAATATTGAACTACCCCAGGGCATGGCTATTTTTTTATTGGCTACCTCATTAAAGAATGGCAGCGATAATTGCACAAACAATATGGCAAACAGGAAGGAAAAAACAGCTATCACTAAAGATTCACAATAGAATTGAGCGATCAGTTGGCTGCGAACCGAGCCCACCGATTTTCGTATGCCTACTTCTTTAGCACGTTTCTCAGAACGGGCTGTACTAAGATTCATAAAGTTGATGCAGGCAAGCAGCAGCACAAATACACCAATGACTCCAAACAACCATACATATTGGATACCCCCACCGATATTTACTCCATTTTTAAAATCACTGTACAGATGCCAGTTATTCATAGGATGAAGGAATATAACTGGCCTAAATCGCCCATCGCTGTTTTTGGTGCGTTGAAGGTCTTTCATCTTGACGTCTCTGATCTTGTAAGAGACTTGGTTCATGTCAGCATTATCAGCTATCTGGACAAAAGTCTGGAACCAGCTTGCGCCCCATGGATTATTAAAACGGGTATCATAATGCTGGTCTTTTACCAGCAATTGCCATGGAGCGATAAAGGTTAGCTCACCGAAGGATGAGTTTCCCGGAAGGTTCTCGTAAACTCCTGTTACTTTAACTGTCAGCACATCATCATGATCAATTTTGATGATTTTATTCATTGGGTCGGCGTCACCAAAAATAGCTTTGACTGCCGATTGCGAAAGCAGTACCGAATTGGGATCCTTTAACCCATTACGGCTGCCTTTGATCATTTTCAGCGACAGCATGTCCGTAATACCCGGCTCCATAAAATTGCCGGTTACTTTCAAGTTTTTATCGCCAATGGAAAAGATGTGTCCGCCCGTCCATGAAGACATGATCACATGCTTAAAATCGCCGCCATATTGCGCTCGAAGAATAGGGCCCATAGGATAAGCTTCGGCACTCCAGGTATCAGTTTCATTGTTTATCCACTGGTTTTGCATCACCTGTGCAATGCGGTCGTGATTCGGGATGTTTTTGTCGAACGATAACTCACTATACATCCACAACCCTATCAGCATAGCCACAGCCATGCCCACAGCGAGGCCACCAATGTTGATCACTGACGATGCCTTATTTTTAAGGAGATTTCTCCATGCGATCTTTAAATAGTTCTTTATCATGGTTCAATTGGTTTATTAGTCACTAGTCATTTGTCATTGGTATTTTCGCTCAATTACTGGTTAACTGATCACCGATTAACTAGTCACTCTGAACGAAGGCTCTTCACCGGGTTTGCCAATGCCGCTTTGATAGCCTGAAAACTGATGGTAAGTAACGTGATCAATATAGCCGTTAAAGCCGACAGAATAAAAACCCCGGCTCCAAGCTCGATATGGTAATCATATTTGTGCAGCCAGTTTTGCAGGAAATAAAAAGCTATCGACGATGCCAGTACGCAGCTTATGGTTACCAGCATGATAAAATCCTTTGAAAGCAATACCCAAACCTGGCTTACAGTTGCACCTAATACTTTACGTATGCCAATTTCTTTGGTGCGTTGTTCGGCAACATAAGCAGCAAGACCAAATAGTCCCAGGCAGGAAATAAAGATGGCCAGGCCAGCAAAAATGGCGGCTAATTTGCCGATAAATACTTCCAGGTTGAATTTTTTGTTGTAATCATCATCAACAAAACGGTAGGTATAGGGAAAAGCAGGGTTGTATTTATTAAATATCGGGGTAAGTTTTGCTACTGCATCATGTGTATTTACATTAGGCGATAAGCGGTAGATAAGGTTACCGCCGCTGCCTACATAAAACGCAGTTGGGTCGGCTGCTGCAAAAGGGGAAAGCATTAAAGCATCTTTTACTACGCCAATCACTTTTATATGCTGCTTGCCAAAAGTAATAACCTGGCTCAGCGGATCTTTTAGTCGCAAACGCTTAATGGCTGCCTCATTAAAAATCACATAGTTTGTGTCGGGTTTGTAATTAGGAATAAAATCTCTTCCTTCTTTTATCTTCATCCCGAGCGTTTTAAAATAATCATCGGATATGCCGATATAGCCCATCTCAACTGTTTCTCCCGGATATTTCCCCGGCCAATAAGTAATATCGCCGTGCGAGTTGACATCAGTAGCCGGGGCAGAAGCTGTAGTTACGGATTGCACGAAACCGCTTCGAAGTAATTCATTTTTTAGCGCCACATAGTTCCGGCCCAGGTCATCATTCATATCGGTAGCCATCAGGCCGCTGATATTATAACCAGCAGGACGGTCTTTAGCATATTGAATTTGCTTATAAATAATAACTGTGCTGATGATAAGGGCGATAGAGCAGCTGAATTGCACAACCACTAATATCCTCCTCGATAGTGAATTTGATTTTCCACCGCTGATAGTTCCTTTTAAAACTTTTACAGGGTTAAACGACGAAAGGTAAAAAGCAGGTTTTGCTCCGGCTAATAGCCCGGTAAACAGTATGCCACCTGTCATTACCAACCAGAAAAAGGGGTTATTAAAAGGTATACTTACCGAGGTGCCTGCCAATAGATTGAACGCCGGCAAAGCCAACTGGACAAACAAAAGGCAAAAAGCGAAAGAAATGATGGTTATCAAAGTCGACTCTGTCAGGAATTGAAAAATCAGATCTTTTCTTTGGGAGCCGATCGCTTTCCGTACACCCACTTCTTTGGCGCGCTTTTCGGACCGGGCGGTAGAAAGATTAACAAAGTTGATGCAGGCAATTATCAGAACCAGAACCCCGATCAGGCTAAATATGTGCACATAATCAATAAAACCACTGTTTGCCACACCATTTTTATACTCATACAGGTGCCAATCTTTCAATGGCTGAAGCACAACCATCGAGTTTTTGGCATTGGTATTATTAGGTTCGCCGTTTTTCTCAATGTTTATTATTTTAGGCGCTATCTGCGCATAGGTGACCCCTGGTTTTAGTTTTACAAACTGCTGGAAACCATTATTGTCAAAACTTCCCGTGCGCGACCGTTTTACATAATCACGAGTTTGCTCCATATAAGCAAACGGAATAATATATTTAAATCGGAATGAGGAATTTGCCGGCAGATCTTTAAGAACACCGGTCACCTTCAGATCGTGCTGATTATCCACCCTGACAGTTTTATTCATCGGGTTTTCATCGCCAAATAATGCCTTAGCAGTACTTTCTGTCAATACAATCGAGTAGGCATCATGCAGTACCGAATTGGCATTGCCTTTAATCAGAGGATATTGGAACATTTTTAAAAAATTACCACCTGCTTGTTGACCGGGCAGGTAAAGTTTCTTATCACCCACCATCAACCCGTGCGATTCGCCCCAATCTGACTCGGCTACATATTCTATTTCCGGCATGGTGTTTCTTAATGCATCCGCCAGTTTTAAGGATACGGTCGGAAAATTTAGTATATCCCCATTGCTGTTAAAATTTCGCCTTACCTGGTATAATTGCTCATAATTAGGCAAGAACCGGTCAAATGAATATTGGAATTGTACCCACAAACCAATAATCAGCGCAACAGACATGCCGGCAGCAAGCCCAAGAATATTCAATGCGCTGTATACTTTGTTACCCCGAATGTTTCTCCAGGCAATCTTTAAATAATTCTTTATCATAATGATGAAACTCTAATTTCTAAATCCTAAACTCTAATTTCTAAATCCTAAACTCTAATGACTAATGACCAATGACTATTCACTCCTCAAGCTCTTCACCGGATTCGCCGTAGCAGCCTTTATACTCTGAAAGCTTACAGTGATCAAAGTGATCAACAGCGCGCCGCCACAGGTTACGCCAAATACCCACCAGGATATATCTGTGCGGTAGTGATAATTCATTAGCCATTTATGCATAAAGTAATAAGCTATTGGCGATGCAATTAACTGCGACAGAATAACCAGTTGTATAAAGTCTTTTGATAAAAGAGCCCAAAGATTTAACCGTTGCACCTAATACCTTACGGACGCCAATTTCTTTAAAGCGCTGCTCTGCAACAAACGATGCTAATCCGAACAGACCAAGACATGAGATGAAAATGGCTAGACTGGCGAACACCCCGGCAAGCTTACCAATCCGCTCTTCGGCAGCGAATTTGGCGGCATATTCTTCATCTGCAAACTTGTATTCGAAAGGTGCAGAAGGGATGATCTTTTTAAACACGGCTTCGATTTTTGGCAATGCCTCACTGGCACTCACATTTGGATTGATCTTAATATTGATCTGGCTGGTGCCCACATGCCCCTTTATCATAAAGATGGTAGGGGTGATGTCGTCATAAGGCGACTCCATGATCATGTCCCTCACCACGCCTAATATTTTGTAATATTTCATAGGCTGATCCTGGAACTTCCAGCTTACATCTTCGCCTACCGGGTTTTTAAGCCCCATGTATTTTGCAGCAGCTTCGTTAATGACCATCCCGTTTGAGTCGGTAGAAAAGGCCCTTGAAAAATCGCGTCCGCTCACAAACTGCCAGCCGACGGTTTTGCCAAATTCAAATGTTACCGGGAGCGTACCGAACGAATCATTGAAGTTAGGGTTTTTGCCTCTCCACGTAAAACCACCATTGCCGGATGCGATCTCGGTTACTTTACCAAAAGACTCAGACATTTCCGATACCACGCCTGTTTTCTTTAATTCAGATCGC
>JAFAKI010000186.1 GCA_019235595.1 Mucilaginibacter sp.
TTGAAGCGGCACTGACATGATGACACCGTTGCGTTAAGTAATTATTAAGATGCGACAGACCGCTTGACCTAAATATGACATTTGAACAGTCGGGCTGTCAATTTGGACTTTAACCTCCGCTTGGCATAATTGATGTGCATTGCAATCTGCCCCTGCTATGGGAGGGGTATACACACTTTTTAAACTTTTTATAAAATTAAATTAGTATAACTATGTCATTAAACATTAAACCTATCGGAGACAGGGTGGTAGTGGAAGCTGCTCCCGCCGAAGAGAAGACTGCATCCGGTATCATTATTCCGGACACTGCTAAAGAAAAACCTCAACGCGGAACAATCGTTGCTGTTGGTGACGGTAAAAAAGATGAACCCCTAACTGTTAAGGCTGGTGACCAGGTTTTATATGGCAAATATGCCGGTACCGAAATTACCTACGAAGGTAAAGAGTACTTAATTATGCGTGAATCAGACATTTACGCAGTTCTGTAAACAGACGTTAGATATTAGATATGAGATTTGAGACTTTAATGTCGCTCTCATATCAGTAAAACCAAAAAACTAATTAAAGTGAAATTTTGAATATTGTGCATAGTCTCATATCTCAGGTCTCACATCTCAAATCTTAAAAATTATGGCAAAACAAGTTAGATATAATGTAGAAGCACGCGATGCTTTAAAGCGTGGTGTGGATATTTTAGCCAATGCGGTTAAAGTAACCTTAGGACCAAAAGGTCGTAACGTAATCATCGACAAAAAATTCGGTTCACCATCAATCACTAAAGACGGTGTAACTGTAGCTAAAGAGATCGAATTGAAAGATTCTTTAGAAAATATGGGCGCTCAGATGGTAAAAGAAGTGGCTTCAAAAACTGCCGATATTGCAGGTGATGGTACTACTACTGCTACCGTTTTAGCTCAGGCTATCGTAACCGCAGGTATTAAAAACGTAGCTGCAGGTGCAAACCCAATGGATTTGAAACGCGGTATCGACAAAGCGGTTTCTGCTGTTGTTAAAAACCTTTCAGAACAATCACAAACTGTAGGTGAGGACACCAACAAGATCAAACAAGTTGCTGCTATTTCGGCCAATAACGACGAAGTTATCGGTTCGTTGATCGCTGAAGCAATGGAAAAAGTTGGTAAAGACGGTGTGATTACTGTTGAAGAAGCAAAAGGTACTGAAACTGAAGTTAAAACTGTTGAGGGTATGCAGTTTGACCGTGGTTACCTTTCTCCATACTTCGTAACCAATGCTGATAAAATGGAAGTAGAACTGGATAATCCTTTCATCCTGATCTACGATAAGAAAATATCTTCAATGAAGGAATTACTTCCTATCCTTGAAAAACAAGTACAAACTGGCAAACCATTGCTGATCATCTCTGAAGATCTCGATGGTGAAGCTTTAGCTACTTTGGTAGTTAACAAGATCCGTGGCTCACTGAAAGTGGCTGCTGTTAAAGCTCCTGGCTTTGGCGATCGTCGTAAAGCGATGCTGGAAGATATCGCTATCCTGACTGGTGGCACTGTGATCTCTGAAGAAAGAGGTTTCAAATTAGAAAACGCTGACCTTTCTTACTTAGGTACTGCTGAGAAAGTAATTGTTGACAAAGACAATACTACTGTTATCAATGGTGCAGGCAACAGCGAAGAGATCAAAGCCCGCGTTAGCCAGATCAAAGCTCAGATCGAAACTACAACTTCTGACTACGACCGTGAAAAATTGCAAGAGCGCCTTGCTAAATTATCAGGTGGTGTTGCTGTATTATATGTTGGTGCAGCTACTGAAGTTGAAATGAAAGAAAAGAAAGACCGTGTTGATGACGCTTTGCACGCAACCCGCGCTGCCGTTGAAGAAGGTATCGTTGCTGGTGGCGGTGTAGCTTTCATCCGTGCCGTTGAAGCTTTAGTTGACCTGAAAGGAGCTAACGAAGACGAAAATACTGGTATCCAGATCATCCGTCGTGCTATTGAAGAACCTCTTCGCCAGATCTGCGAAAATGCTGGTATAGAAGGTTCTATCGTGGTACAAAAAGTAAAAGAGGGTAAAGCTGACTTCGGTTACAATGCCCGTACCGACAAATATGAAAACCTGATCGGTGCTGGTGTTATCGACCCAACTAAAGTGGGTCGTGTAGCTTTGGAAAACGCAGCTTCAATTGCAGCTATGTTGCTAACAACTGAGTGCATCCTTGCTGACGAACCAGAAGACGAAAAAGGTGCCGGTATGCCTCCAATGGGTGGCGGCGGCATGGGCGGCATGATGTAATTTTTTAAGTCCAAAGTCTTAAGTCTTTAGTCCGAAGTCATATGACTTTTGACTTAAGACTTTCGACTTAAGACTAAAGAAAGCCTGTCTGCAAAAGCGGACAGGCTTTCTTTTTTTCTGAACCATCTGAAAGTCACCGCAAAGTAAAGACAGCGTCATCGTTTAATCAAATGATTAACTTTTGTAACAATACTCGTGAAATTGGGTGTAGTTTTGCCAAAGATTG
>JAFAKI010000375.1 GCA_019235595.1 Mucilaginibacter sp.
TCAATAAAGCCAGCAGACTCAAAATGGAAGCTAATTTTAAGCTTTTTGCCGATTTTATCTCATCACTGAAACTAATGCTTGCCAATAAAGCGATCAGCACATTCATCATACCAAATAAATACGCTGTGCGGATCAATCCAAGATAAGGAATCAACAGTAAAGGGAACACCAGCGAGGCAATCAGCGCGCCGATATAATCGAAAGTGAATACACGCGATATCAGATCCTTAAACTCAAACCTGTCCTTCAGAATGCGCATCAGCAATGGGATCTCGAGGCCAACCAGTACGCCTGTAATCGCAATCAGACCGTAAAGTACCACACGGAACGACATTACGCTTTCAAAAACGACGAACAGGATAGTCGAACTGGTGCCTCCTACCAAACCAACCAAAATCTCGATCTTGATAAACCAGGCCAACAGGTTCTTATCAAAATATTTTGACAGCCAGGACCCAACGCCCATGGAGAAAAGATAAACCCCGATAATGGTTGAAAACTGCGTAACAGAATCGCCCAGCAGGTAGCTTGCCAGCGTGCCGCCGATCAGTTCATAGATCAGTCCGCAGGTGGCAATGATAAAAACAGATAGCAGTAATAGAAAGGGCTTTTTTTTAGTCATCAGGTATTATTTATGATAGAATCTTACACCGTACCCCGAATGTGGCACGGGCCCGGTATAACCGGCATTGTGCGTAACTGTAGTGTCCTGCCAGTAAGCACGCCCGGTAAAAGCAGACCAGGTGAAAAAGCCAATGATGAGGCCTGCGATAATGATATAAATCTTATTTTCTTTGATCAGCTTCATAATTGTAAAGGTGTTAATCGTCAGAGCCTGAAGTTTTTTTATAGGGCGAATAATCACTCAGCATCCATCAGTTGGTTTCAAACCTCCGCATTTTGTACCAGCAGTAAATCGGGTAAATCAGCAAGATCAGGACGGTAACCAGGATGTTCCGCCATAAAACCTCACTCTCGGTCACCTTAATATTCATCTGGTTAATATTAGGTGCACCTGCATAAGGATAGATATTCAGATGATATTTCCCTTGGGGAATACTGGAAATAGTTGTTTCAGCTGTTGAGCCACCCTCCGACCATGACTCACCATCCTCATAGCCATGGTAATACTCAATCTCTTTGGTCAGATTCCATGTTTGATTATCTTTCTCGCTTACCAGCTCAATAGTCGACTCAAACCAATTATTGTCCACCGGCGAAGATATCTCAACATCTAACGGTACGGTGCCATTATCCACTACAAAAGTCGGCGTACGGAACGACTTCATTTCATACGTTCCCGAATAGGCATTTTTGAGAGAATCGGCAGCACCCAGCGTTTGCAGGCCAAAATTGAATGAGCTGTCGAGCAGGTTTTTCTCGGGCCGCAAAACAACTAACAATATCTGGATCACCATAACCAGAACGATCAATAAGCCCGTTACTTTGAGAATGTTTGCCCATCGGTGCATATAGGGCGAGGGTTCGTTGGCACCTACTTCCGATTTCTCGGGGAAATTTTCCAACGGAACATTAAACGCTTCAGCGATTTCCTGCGCCTTAATATATTGGCCAAGGTAATAATCGGTTTGATGATCGCGCAAACTTGTTTCTTTGGTGATCAGATAGGGTGGCAAAATATATTCCGAAGCGTTGATCCTCTCATTCAATACGTCCCAATCATATTCGCCTATTAAACCCGTTATAGCGGGAGTATATTTGTTATACAAACTATAGCTTATACCGTCCAGGCTTACACCATCATCGTCGTCATCTTCGATCTTGTCCAGTATCGGGTAATGATCCTTTCCGGCAATCAGGCTCCAGTTGCCATTATACTCAGCCAGGAAGGCATAACCCTTCTCATAATTATACAGCATGTATTCGCGCCATTCATACCCTGTATCCACTTCCTTTTTCTCCATATAGGCGATTACCTTATATGGGAAATCTTTAAGTGTTCCCTTACTACCTAATGGCAACACCGGGGTATATTGCAGCGGTTTTAGCTTCTCTTTTACCTGGTATTTGAGCGAAGTGTGATTGAAATGCAGGTATGACATACAGTTTTGACAAACCACCACCTCGCAACCCTGCGCATCATATAGCGTAAAGTTTTTGAGGCACTGCGGGCATTGCGCCTGCTCCTCAAATGGAAAATTCTTTAAATGTACACTTGCCGCCATGTTACCTCCTGATTTCGTGTTTTTGTTTCTCAGACCCATCAAAAAATTCAAGCACGGCCTGGTAGATATCTCTTGCCTTATCATCATTTTCTTTTTGATAATTTGACAGGAAAACATCGAAGGTGGCCAAACCAAACTCCGGCCAGGTATGGATGGATAAATGCGATTCCGTGAGACAGATTACCGCAGTAAAACCGCCATTTTGAAAATCGTGATAGGTTTCTCCTACTTTCTGCAACTGATATTTTTGTATCAGTTGTTCAAATAATGTGCGGCTACTTGCGCTCCCGGCGAGTAGGTTGGTTTTAGTAGTTGAGAATGTCGAAAGAATATGAAGTCCGGGTTGATAAGGCATTAACTTTTGCAATAAATCCCCTAAAGATATTAATACTTGCAAATAAATTACAAGAACTGTAATATTTAAAATGATTATTATTTGCGCTTAAACAGCAATCCTTGACTTTCTATTATTAAATAACTCCTGGTAAACACTTTCGAATGAAAAATCCTGAGAAAGGAATTTGCTGGTTTCATATGCTACAGCAACGCGCAGCGCTTTAAGTCCGGATACCGCCTGCAGGTCTTCCACATCAAGATGCTCAACCTTGTGGGTTAATATTCCGGCCGATTGCAGGATGCGGATATAGCGACTATATTCGGCTTCTTCCTCCGCTTTTGAGTAAACGATAGTTATGGTACCTTCTGAAGTTATGCGCTCGTGAGAGCCTTTTATGTAGGCCTTATCGATGCGTTTTTTGATCACTTCATAACGGATATTGTAGGCACCATCAATATCAAAATGCTTTTCATCCATCCTGAAACGGATGGCAATGGGTGCGCCAAAAACTAATATCAGCGATGTTACGCCAAGATGATAAGGCAGTATATGTTTTAACCGGTGCTGTTCTATTTCCATTTCGGCAGTGACCAGCAGTTGCCATAAGCGCAAACGCTCCAAATCAGCAAGACCAAATTTCTTGTCAGGTGCTATTGAATTGCCGATGTACAAATTATGCTCCACTCCATCGGTTTTAAATCGTTCAAAATAATGCGGAAAATATTTCTGAGCCTCTGCCTGCCTTTCGTCCAGTATGCTGATTAGTTTTTCATTTACTAATGCTAATGTTTTTTCATAATTCCGGCGATTGGTATAAAATTCTCCTGTTAACGGATTTGCCCTTTCAAAATAACCATCAATATCATCCTTAAACGAGCCCTTAACTTTTGAAAACTGCGGATAAATATTTATCTCCAGGTAATGCAGGATATTTTGTTCCGTATCTGCCTTAATGCCAGATGATAGCTCATCCAGAAACCCGTTTAAATCGTTTAAATATTGATCTGCCTTTGAGATGGCTTTCCCTTGTTCTAATTGCTCCAATAAAATAATCAGGTCGCCAAGCTGATCTTTGAGATCATTTTTAACACTCAAGTTCCTGGTGACCGATGAGTTTTTTATATCCACTTCCCCATAGAGCGGGTAAACATTCTTAAAGGAAATTTCTTTCAGGTTATAAGCTAATCCCAGGCCAAGGTTATAAATATAATTTTCAGCTTCGCGCCTGAACTTCCAGTTCACGCTTGGGTGCATGTTAGTATAGTTCTTTTGTATAACTGCTATTACTTTGTTTTGATATTCCCTGATCTTATGGTCGAGCGTATCAATAAGGAAAGGCATTACAATTTCCAGCTTATGGGCATTTACGCTGTTTAAGACATTGACTTTAGATGAAACTAATTCTAATATGCCAAGCAATACACCATCCTTAACCATTGGCGCAAGGATCATGCTCCCAATACCCTGCGCTCTTAGTTGTTCTGCTTTTTGATTTAATGGATCATTCTCAGAATATTCAGACACGTTAGAAATAGCATAATATTCATGGTCATCGATCAGGTTTTGATAGGAAGTTTTTGAAAGTATAGCATGACATGCACTTTCATCCTTGTCTCCCAATAAGAAGCTGCGCATTTTTTCGCCGAATACCCTGCTGCTAAATTTACCTTCAGTTTTGTCAAAAGATGTGAATCCTACTCGCAGATCGGGTATTTTAAAGATCGATCTAAAAACAGAATCGATTATGCCTTGCATCGCCGGCCCCTCCGTCTCCGAAAGCAGGCTTGTTTTTAATATAGCAACTGCGTTTTCAACGGTAGCATCAAACAGGCTGACTAGGGCAAAACCTTTCATGATCCAGCTAGCCGGCGGGAATTTCTCTTTCCACAGATCCATATCATCATAATTATCTATTAAAAGCTTTATATCATTCTCAGTTAGCTTAATAACTTTTTCAGTGGGGATAATTTCAAGGAAATCGGCGTTATACAATATGCGGTAATGTTTTATAATACCATCCGCTGTAGGTATATCATAAAAAAGCGGTTTTGAAAAATCCAGCTCGGTACCGTAAAACTCGTTCAGTATCAAGCAGCAACTGGCAATATAAAATTGATGGTCATTAAAGTCGCGGATATTGATCTCGAAAGACGCTCCTGCCGCTTTCAAAATATTCTTAAACCTTTCTGTCTGATTAAATATCAATCCCTCATACGGGACACTTACGCCTTTAATTTCGTTGTAGGTAAGTAAAGGCTGGAATAAATCAGCCACCAACCGGGAGATCAGCTCCTCGTTATCTTTGAGCTGAGCAATGGTCGTAATTCCATCTCTTAATTCGGGATGAGTATTTACCTCGCCCAGCAGTTTTTTTGCACCCTCACTGTCAGGGGCTATCTGTTCCAGTTGCTCGATCACTTTATGGAATGAAAGTTTTATCTGGAACGGGTTATCAAGAAATTGTGGCAGAAGCATATTTTACAGGTTACTTGTAATCAAAGTTATATAAAAAGCCTGCTTGTTTCTAGGCAGGCCGGTTTCTGGCATGTTGATGAATGTAAAATATCTTTTGTTAAACACAATCAGGCGCGCCAATGCTAAAACCGAAGCAATAACGAAAAATAAGGATACCAACCCTCGGATGAATGCGCGGCAATAACCTGGAATAACGTCAACCCCGCCGGCATAAAATAAACTCCACCACCTTCACCAAAGTGCCATTTATTCGAGTTGTCATTGTCAATCCAAACCCTGCCGGTGTCAAAAAAGCCTGTTAAACCAAGTTCACCGGGTAATACGTAACTGGCAACCGAGAATAGCTTGGTACGGGTCTCGAAGTTATTGTAAGCCAAATCTTTACCGGAAAAACGATAAGCCTTATATCCCAACAGGTTCCCCTGCCCGCCCAAAAATAGCGATTGATAGAATGCTGCATCGCCAAAGGTCGCGCCACCTCCTATCCTGTCGGCCAAAGTAATTACCGTATCCGCGAAGTGAACATAAAATGCAGCTTCACCGGTTATTTGTGTAAACCCTCTCGAATAGCTATTCAGGCCGGCCATGCTCTGCAGCTTTACATTGATGTATGTACCTTCAGTAGGTAATAGTTTATTGTTCCGCCGGTCGCTGACCAAAGTAGCCGTTCCACCTAAATGTATCTTGTTTTTCGCAATGGTTAAACTGTCATATGAATGAATCAGGGAGGTGTTTTCGATAAACCTGCCCACATTATCCTCCGGATTAAAATGGTAATACTGGAATGATGGGCCAATACTGAAGCTAAAACCCTTTTCATTTCTCCATCTCAGTGCCGGATCGAGCAGATAGGTGTTAAACCTTGTACGATAATATCTTACATAATCTCCTGTCTTGTTGAATGGGGTTTCGTTACCCAAACCAAAAAAGTTGATCGTGTTATTGGGTGCTTTTATATTTCCGTCAATTAAGATATCCGCTTTATCAATGGCGTGTATCCATTCGCCGTGATACCTTACATTGAAAGCCTGGGTTGAGAAGGAGTGCGTCACCATCAACTCCTGTATCTGGCTATATGGCTGTGTGCGAAAACCTCCCTGCCCGGTATATCGGAAACCTAATCCGAGTAAAAAGCCATCGTCTTTATTGATCTGTACATTGGCCAAAGGTGCCCATACATTATACAAATTGACAGGCAAAAATGCAGTATTAGCGCTGTCTTTTGAAATATGTAAACTAGCACGTGACGCATCACCTGTGATGGTCAAATTGTCCTTAGACTGGTCATATATACTCACCCGGTTTACCGATTTTTCGATGTGGTATTCCTTATGATCAAGACTGTCTACAAACCGCAATTTTATGGGCGATTGGCTATTGTTTAAAACAACTTTATCGTTGCCGCCACCTAAATAAAACCTGATCTCCTGCGTAATCTTAGGGTCAAACGTGCCGTTGAATAACTCGTCCTTTATATCGCCGTCTTTGTTGATCTTATTTATGACGACATTCAAGCTATTGTTTGGCGCATCTTTAATAGTCAATAGTTCATGCTTGTTACTTACGTGCATGTCAATTATTCTATTAAAGAAATGGTAGTAATAAGACATTGCAGCGGGAAGGTTATTCCGTCGTTCTTTTAATTGCTTTAGCAACTCATCGTGTCTTAGTTTATAAATCTTTTTAGGTAATTGTCTTAAGCCGGCCTCCAGCACCGCATCTGTTTCCTGCGAACAAAACTCATTTACGATCCTCATCCATTCATCATAAGGCATGCGGTTATATGGGAACCTATCAAGCCAGGTTGACGAGACAAAAGAATAGCGTATATCATTAATTTTACTTCCAAAAGGCTGCAGATAAGGCTGTACCCAATCGCGTGATGCGATCCACGGCACCACTCCCTGAACAACAAAAAATGCTTCATCCCTATCCCGCGGCACAGGAGTATAAAGCCTCTTTTTGTCGTTCTTTTCTTTTGTAAACCGCCAGTTATCGGTATGCCTGTCCCAATCACCTACCAAAACATCCAGGCACCTGGCTTTCAAAAACGCCCTCCCATCAAATGAAATATCGTTATCATCATACATATCGCGCACCACCTTCAGCGTATTATCTGATTTACCTGTTGGCTCCCTTTCTTCCAATAAACAAACCTTATTTACCAGCAATGGCAAAAATTTTCCAAGCGCCTTGTCGGGTGAAACAACACCAATTACCGGATTAGCATGGGGCACCCCGGCAGCATCTGCCAAAGTAGGTATTATTAAAGCATCATAAGGAGGCTGTGCGCTTATGGCATCAATCAGTAATTGGCGGGCAAAAGTTTGCCTAAGCTCGACAGGCAATATTTTAACCGGATCTTTTTCCACACTTCTAAGCACCCACTCTTTCCCTGTTGGATCGACGAGTCGTATGGATGTGGTTTGCTGTCCACCTCCCTGTCTTAGGGCAGTCAGTCCTCCATGCAACTCCGACACTCTTAAAACCGGTAGTTTTACCGCAGCAGCCCAATCTTTACGATAATTCTCACCAAAGAAAAAACGGTGCACGCCCGATACTTTATCGTATTCTTCATGGACCTTTACTACAATACTATCTTGCGTGATTGGCTTAATGTCGTCTTGCGCCCGCACAATAAAGCCTGTTGATATAAGTAAAAGAATGAGTAATATCTTTTTCATGTTATTCATATTATGGATTAAAAACCGGCTCCTGTATCTTGTTTTTTAGTAAAAGATAGATTTGTTTTTGCGACTCAACCAATGAATCGCCGTTTTCTATCTTTACGTTGTTTAAATTTTCATCAATCTGTACTGCTTGTACATTATCCTTTAATTGCAGATTTAATATCTCAATGATCTGAGCTTTCATGCCCGGTTCCGTCACAGGGAAGCATACTTCTATGCGGTGATAAATATTCCTGTTCATCCAGTCGGATGAGCCCATGTACAAATCCTGCTGACCGCTATTGTGGAAAAGGAATACCCTACCATGCTCCAGGTACCTGTCAACAATCCTTGTTATGGTAATGTTATCGCTAAGCCCCGGCACACCTGGCACCATGCAGCAAATACTGCGGACAATCATCTTTATCTTCACCCCTGCTTGCGATGCCTCATAAAGTTTGTTGATCAGTACCCGTTCCTCCAGGTTATT